>NZ_JBJYZD010000003.1:0-7763 GCF_046263795.1 Porcibacter vitabionis
CTTCGAACTTCTGCTTACAGAACTTCCCAATCATGCCGAAGATGAGGATCCATCTTATCTGGATGATCTTCTTCCCTGGTCCAAACGAATTCAGAAGTATTGTCTGAGCCAGATCAATAGGCCAAAAAAATCTTAAATTTTCAAAGTACAGATCTATTCTCAAGAAGCCCTGATTCTATCAGGGTTTTCTTTGATTAAGTACTCATGTTTGAGGACTTACATCCATATCAAAGCACATAGCTCCTATGAACCAAACCGCAATGCCCCAGCAATCAATAGCACGCCGATAATTTGAAGTATCAAAATCCCACTAGTTAATGTACACCTAAAGTGTAAACGCCTTTAGATATCAATCTTAAATAAATCAAATATTCTACTTCTTACAGACTCACATACAAAATCAATTTGAGCCCCAAAGCTTTCTTTATCTAACCCCTTAAGTAAAAACCAAGAATTGCATTCTTCGACAATTTTATATTTCAGATTTTCTACAATAATTGACGAATCCTGACTATCTAATAACAATTCTAGATCTTTATCAATTTTAGAAAGTCTGTTATAACTCACTTCATCAAGTGCTTTTAGCACACCTGAAGAGCCAGCTTGAAAAATCAAATTTATATCCTTCCTGACAGCTTCAATTGCTTCCTTCAAATTTGCGCAATCTTCTTCTGAAAACTTATCTTGGTTTTCAATTGCTTTCTCTGCCCACTCTACCCATTGGTAATTACGATATTCAACATTTTTATCATGTTTCACTACGCATTTTCTAAATAAAGTCATCAAATAGATATAACTATACAGGAAACTTTTTATCGTAAGAACATAAGTCCTTATAAAGTCTCGGTTTTGTATTCTCACATCTCTGATTTCTATTAATAAAGCAACTAACGTAGAGCCAAATATTCCATATGCTAAATTAGTAAATACTTCTAGAACTAACTTAATATCATTGTTTTTAGTCACTTTTTGAAGAAGCAGCGTACCTACTATAATAATAATAGATAGCATAATCAAAATAACGTATATCTTTTTTCTAACCTTACTAAAACTTCCCACACCGAAAAGGTGTGTTGAACCTTGAAAATTCAATAAAAACAGGCAATAAAAAGGCACAGTCACCTGGGCCTTGGTATAATTGAGTTGACGAGAAACAAATACACACAAGGAGGTTTCTATGCCCAACTCAAGTTTACCACAGGACCAGGACGGACAGGATCTTTTTAACGCGATTTCTTCATTTTTTACCAGATTTGGCGTCGGCAATCTGCTTCGCAAATGCAATGCGCAGAAGGAAAAGGGAGTTCCTGTTCTTCAGATCTTCAAATACAAGCTCTGCAACGTCTTCTCTGACAGAAGCATGTACATGCAGCAGAAAACCGGTTCCTACAAAGAATCCTTCTCGAAGAACACCTTCTATCGATTTCTCAATGGGCAGAAAACCAACTGGCTGCGCTTCACGACTCTGCTTTCTAAAGCGGTGGTCGATGCAGTAGAACCTTTGACGGATAAAGACCGCGTTAATGCATTCGTCATCGATGACAGCCTATTCGAGCGCACCAGCTGCAAGAAGACAGAACTGGGTTCCAGGGTATTTGATCACACCTCCATGCGCTATACCAAAGGCTATCGTCTCATGACACTTGGATGGACGGATGGAAATACATTCCTCCCGATAAACAGTTGCCTTCTTGCTTCTTCCAAGGATTCCAATCTGATCGGTCCGCAGGAGCACTTTGATGGACGCTCTCTGGCTGCGCATCGCAGAAAACTCGCCCAGATGAAGGGCACAGATGCGATGCTTGAACTGATCAAAACAGCCCAGAAGGCAGGCCATACAGCTGATTATGTTCTCTTTGACAGCTGGTTTTCCAACCCGGCACAGCTTGTTGCCATCAAGGATCTTGGCCTGGATTCCATCGCCATGATTAAGAAGAGCAGCCGTATCCGCTATGAGTATGAAGGTAAGCAGCTCTCCATCAAAAAGATCTTTGGCATCTGCAAGAAACGTCGCGGCCGCAGCAAGTATCTGCTTTCTGTAAACGTCATGGTTGGAAAAGATCAGAAGATCCCGGCCAGGATCGTCTGTGTTCGAAATAAGAAGAACAAGAAGGACTGGATCGCATTCATCTGTACCAATCCGGATCTTTCTGAAAAAGAGATTCTTCGGATTTACGGCAAGAGATGGCAGATCGAGGTCTTCTTCAAAACCTGCAAAACGTATCTGCAGCTTATCAGCGAGTGCCACAGTTTGTCATACGATGCGCTGACTGCACATGTCGCTATTGTCTTTGCGCGCTACATGATGATCGCCATGGAGCAGCGCCGAAACGAAGACGATCGTTCGCTTGGAGAAATCTTCTTCTTTTTCACAGATGAACTGGCAGACATTACTTTCGCAGAATCCTTTCAGATCATTCTGAGAGCTATGTTTGAATGCATCTATACTGTGTTCCAGGTTACCGACGAACAGATGGATATCTTTATCAAGATGTTCGTGGATCGTCTTCCGGAATATATGCAGCGTGCTCTCTTAAGAGGATCTGCAGTCGCATAAAACTATCTGACTGCCTGTTTTTATTGAGTTTTCAAGGAACAAGTCCCATTTCAGGTATGGGAAGTTTTAGTAACCTTATTTCTTTTATTTACCTTATCTGCACTATATGGAAGTTTTGACTTGTTTATTCTTCTCTCCATCATGTTCTTCCTATAATATCTTTAAACCAAAAGGCATCCTCCTTAACTTGTGGTCACGATAACCACAAGTGACCTAAACCTCCAAATGCTGCCTGATTCAGAAGCCGTCTTTCTTCAAATTAGAATCCTGATAGTCATAAGTTATCGGCACCACCTTGATTAAGTTCATTGCCTGTGGCAACTTCTTCATGGCTTCCACCGGAAGCTTCTTGTGCTCCATCAGCATCAGATACTCATCTGAAAAAGGTTGGCTTCGAAGATTGTACCCGGGATTTCCTGCTTGGATTGTAAGTCCTCAATCACCGGTATCTTTTCAGGGTACCGGTGATTGAGGACTTACGAAGCTGGAGCCATGGTCCCAGGATCTGCCGGCGGAATGCCGGAAACAACTTGACTGACAACCCACAGCTGCCAGAGATGGCAGCTGTATTTTTTAACAAGGTACTGGCGATTTACCGCTTACCTAGATGCTGTCTATTTGACGCTTACGTTTTTGTTAATTACCATCAATATTCAATCTATCTTTGAGTGTTGAATAAATATAAAACCCATCCTCCTCGTATATCTGTTTTACATTTTGGTTCTGCAATGGTTTTGTTGAAGCAATATAATCAATATTTAATTTTTCCAGTTCTTCATAGGTGATTTTCAAACTAATGGTATCAGGTTGTAGCAAGTCAATTGAGCTATTGTTATCATCCAAATTGACAATAATGTGCGCATACCGATTATATATATTATTTTTTACTCCATTTGGGTCAACAATATGCCAAAAATACATGTTTGGAATATAATGAACAGAATTATAAATTGGTGCACCACACGCTGCAACAAAGTTCGACACAACAATATTATCGCTAACGGCAATCCACTTTTTTTGAGGATCATTTTTTACTAGCTTTCTAATATTTCTATAAGCTGGTTTTGATGTAATTGCATATGTTCCAATTTCAATTGGATGAATTTGTAATCCGAATGAGATGAGGATAAAAGATGACAATATTATAATAAAAGTTTTTTTACAATCACCAGTTGTAACATTTTTTCTATTATCTTTCTCTTTTCTTTTTGCAGACAATAACTCCACCACAATTATCCACACCAATACTGCTGTTGCCGTGATTACTGCCTTAGATTTGTTCGTAACTTCAGTATCTCGCTGTGCCATAACAACAGCTGGCATTAATATGATTGCCATTAGCACGCCCGAAAAAAGCAATGGTAACTCATAGTTAGGTATTTGTGAAATTGTATACAAAAGAAGAATGACACTTAAATATGCCAGAGCATCCACAGCTCTATTGCTAGTACTATATGACATAAACGAGGCCTCTGCAAACACTTTTGGCATTCCAATTGAACAATACCATAATAATATTACAGATGGGACGCCCATAAACCATAAAAAAGCATCTTTCCCTTTTTTTCTTGCTTGGATGTATATCCAAAGAGCAAAACCCAGAGGAAATAGCGAAAAAAAAGTGGCTGATTCGCACGGATTATTTCTTTTCTGTGCGAAATCGAATATCGATATAAAATAGCCAAACAATTTATTTAAACTATACCCCCCATAATCTCTCCTAGCACCTGGGTAAGTTGTTTGCATAACTGCCTTGATATAAGGGCGAAGTTCCATAATGTATGAAATTATTATCGAGGCCGAGAAAAACACACATAAACTAAATAATATTCTTTCCCATAATTGAGATCTTTGAATATCGTGTCTATCCCTGTAAAGAAAATATATCACTTCAAAGAGAAAAATATAGCCGAAAGGGACTTGCCATGCTGGATATAGAACCACAACATAGTTACCGACAAAACATGCCATAAAAAAACCACAGGCAATTTTTGTAATTGGTTTTTTAGCCTTAAGAAAATGTCCAAACAAAGCTACGGCAGCATTTCCTGCAGTTAAAGCAGTTACACATGACCACCAGAGATTAAAAGGAGAAAACTGAATAAGTGCCATACCTAATAGGGCAATATCTTTGCGTCCACAAATTAAATATATCAGCTCAAACGATGCAAGTGCCCCAAAAATGATATAGAAAGACCAATAAAAAGAAAGTCCATATGTGGACCCCAGCAAATAATATCCCCAGGATGCAGGATTTGCCAATGCCCAATACCCAACTTCATATCCAGAAGCCGTTAAATTATTTGCTGAGGCTGCTCTTAAAATATGATTAAAATGTCCATAATGATTGTATCCTCCAGACATCATCCGACTAATACTTACAACCCACTCATCACTCCTTATCGCACGAGGTTGTCCAAAAACAGGATACAGATACTCATTTCCCCTTCCTGATTGAATATATGCATCATACATCCCAATAGATGAAAAATTAATATTATTAGCTACTAAAAAAATAAAGATTGCAATCGATATAACAAGCCTGTATTTGAATATGAGTAGATACATCCTTTTAACATCCACAAGAAAGTGTGCTAAAAGAAACATATAAATCAGAGCGGAATAAACCAATCTCCTGATCAGCATGTGAATAGAATTATCAGAGGTATATTTTCTGCAGAAATGGAATAAAAGAGCTCCGTATAATATACTGAAAATAACAATTCCAATAAGATCAGCATTTTTTATTTTCTTTTTCATAATTTCCATTCCTCTATAAACTATAACTTAACAAACGCCAGAAGTATACATAACTAACTAAAACTTCCCACACCCCAAAGGTGTGTTGAACCTTGAAAACTCAATAATGTAGGCAATTAAAAAGGCATAGACGTTGTGCCTTCGGAATCGGTAACCTCCTCCGTAAATGCAATGCTCAGAAGGAGAAAGGCGTTCCGGTAATCGATATTTTCAAGTATAAGCTCTGCAATGTTTTCACCGACCGTAGCATGTATATGCAGCAGAAGACAGGTTCCTTCAAAGAGTCGTTCTCAAAGAATACAAGAATACGTTTTATCGGTTCCTGAACAGTCCGAAGACGAACTGGCTTCGTTTACTACCCTTCTGTCTAAGAAGGTTGCGGATGCTGTTGGGCCGCTTACTTCGGAAGATCGTGTAAACGCGTTTGTTGTTGACGACAGCCTTTTTGAACGTACGAGCTGCAAGCATACGGAACTCGGATCTCGTGTGTTTGACCATACTTCCAAGAAATACTGCAAAGGATTCCGTCTGATGGCACTTGGTTCTCTAGTCCCGCACAGCTGATCGCTGTGAAAAAACTTAGCCTGGATTCCATTGCTATGCACAAGAAGATCTCCCACATCTACTACGAGTTTGAAGGAGTGCAGCTTTCCATCAAAAATATCTTCGGAATCTGCAAGAAGCGCCGCAGCCGCAGTAAGTACCTTCTTTCCGTGAATGTCATGGTTGGTAAAGACGAGAAGATTCCGAATTGTCCGAAGTAGAGATCTTCTACTTTTTCACGGACGAACTGGCAGATATCACCTTCGGAGAATCTTTCCAGATCATCATAACGGCCATGATAGAAAGTATTTCTGCTATGGGAAGTTTTAGTAATTAATTGAATTACCTCAATCCAAGCGTCTTTAAAATCCCATGGGCATCTGCAATCCCAAGTCTTTTCAGCTTTTCATCGCTGCTTAAGTAGTTAAAACGATCCGATGTATTTGAAATGTAACAGTGTTCAACTATAACTGCGGGAAGCCCTTTTAATTTAGCTCTTCTAAGAATACCATAATAATCTGTAAGGCTCCCATCGGGATATAATGTATGGTCTGTTGAATTCTTCTGAACAATTCCAACTCCTCTATTAGGAATTCCCAGTCCATTCAATTCTTCTAAAATATTTCTTGCCAAACTGCTGCTTTGGCCATAAACATTATTTATATTGTAATGACTGTTCTGTTGAAGGATTTCTGCTCCATGTGGTGACTGCGTTGAGTAGGAATTAAGATGAAGACTAACCAAATATGCTGCTCCCTTCTTGGCTGCATAATTGACCCTCCAAGCGAGGCATCCATTGTCCCCTGCATTCGAAATTACTCCGGAAGGGCAACTGTTGGTTTCCCTTGTTAGATATACAGTCACTCCATATTTTTCCAATTCTTCCCTGCAATATTTTGAGATCTTCAACACTAACTCATGCTCATTCAAGCCACCACTGCTTGCACCACAATGAGAACTATCATGTCCCGGATCCAAAACTACTACTTTAGACCGTAGTATCACATGCACCTTAGCTTCGGAACTCACTGTCTTCCCATTTCTGTCTGTCACAATGACCCGATAGCTCATCCCCTGCCAGTAATGATCTGCTACATACGGCGTTGTAAACGGATCTCCCGTTCCCCAGTTCACCCAGGTGTTACTTCCGTTGAATTTATACTGCCACTGATAACTCAGTTCATTCCCAATTGCCTCAACAGAAAACGTCTTCTTCTCACCTTCATTAATGGTTACATCCGACAAGCCCTTCTCTATTCGCAAGCGCAGTGCTACATTTACCATCGCTTCATTGGAATATCTGATCTGCCCATCCTTTGTCGTAACTTTCACTCGGTAGGACATTCCATCCCAGTAATGGTCTGCAGTATAAGGCGTTGTAAATGGATTTCCGGTCCCCCAGTCTGCCCAGGTATTGCTTCCTTTGAATCTATATTGCCACAGGCAGCTGGCCGTATTATCTACATTCCGAGCCGTTATGGTTGGCCTCTCCCCTTCTTTTAAGGAAAGATCAGGGACCTCGGGAACCTCTTTTGTCTCTCCGGAAACTATCTTTACCGTTCCTTCCCGGGAGGTCAGGCTATTCCCCAGTCGATCTGTAACGATATATCGATAGCTCATCCCCTGCCAATAATGATCTGCCACGCATACTGGTGTAAATGGATTTCCGGTCCCCCATTCTATCCAAGTATTGTTTCCTTTGAACTTATACTGCCAGCGATAGGTCACTCCTTCTCCGGATACCTGCGCTTCAAAAGCCGTTCGGGTTCCATCTCTCAACGTCATATTCTCTGGCTGCTTTGTGATGGAGAGCACCGTCTTCGGTGTAACGGTCACAACCCCCTCCTGTGATGTCAGACTATTTCCTAAGCGGTCCGTCACTATGTACCGATAGCTCATTCCC
>NZ_JBJYZD010000003.1:7773-219935 GCF_046263795.1 Porcibacter vitabionis
CTTCGTTGTGGACCCAGCTAACCCCTGTCTCCTTAGGTAAGTGGGGCCAGACGTGTCGTCTGTTTATGACCACCAGTATTTGTCTGCTGTGCAGACCGGGGTGAATGGATTCCTCTGTCCCCAATCGACCCAGGTGTTGCTTCCCTTGAACTTATACTGCCAGCGATAGCTGAGCCCTTCTCCGGTCGTCTGTGCTGTATATGTCGGACGTGCTCCTTCTTTCAAAGTCACGTCCTCCGGCTGTCTGGTAATCGTTAGTGCTGTCTTCGGTGTGACAGTTACCTTGCCCTCATTGGATACGGCCTGTGTTCCGTAAGCATCTCTTACGATGACACGGTAACTCATTCCCTGCCAGTAAGGATCCGCTGTATAGATCGGGGTGCATGGATTCCCGGTTCCCCAGTTCATCCAGGCATTGCTTCCCCTGAATTTATACTGCCACTGATAGTCCAATCCGTCTCCTGTTGCCTGAACGCTCAGTGTGGTTCGGCTTCCCTCCTGCAGGGTAAGATCTGGTATATTGTTTGTAATGGCTGCCCGGCTCTTTAATACAACTGTTACGATTCCTTCCTTTGAGATCATGCTGTTTCCAAAGTTGTCCGTTACTATGTACCGATAGCTCATTCCCTGCCAGTATTTGTCTGCTGTGCAGATCGGGGTGAATGGATTCCCCTGTCCCCAATCGGCCCAGGTGCTGCTTCCCTTGAACTTATACTGCCAGCGATAGCTGAGTCCTTCTCCGGTCGTCTGTGCTGTATATGTCGGACGTGCTCCTTCTTTCAAGGTCACGTTCTCCGGCTGTCTGGTAATCGTTAGTGCCGTCTTCGGTGTGACAGTTACCTTGCCCTCATTGGATACGGCCTGTGTTCCGTAAGCATCTCTTACAATGACACGGTAACTCATTCCCTGCCAGTAATGATCCGCTGTATAGATCGGGGTGCATGGATTCTCGGTTCCCCAGTTCACCCAGGCATTGCTTCCCCTGAATTTATACTGCCACTGATAGTCCAATCCATCTCCTGTTGCCTGAACGCTCAGTGTGGTTCGGCTTCCCTCCTGCAGGGTAAGATCTGATATCTTTCCCGCTTGAAGCCGGTCGGAAGCTGCCTCTGCTTTTCCGCTTCCGATAAACAGTGCCACTACCAAGACAAACGCAAGGCCCAGCACTCCTATCCATCTCTTCATCTTTCTCTCCATTATCCTTCCTGATCTTTTTTAGCAATCGTTATATTCTTAATTTGTTTGTCTATGGGATTTTATCACGAATGGGAAAAATTGTCATCTCAGCTAGACAGCAGATTCTTCTGTTGTTACAATAAAAAGGTATCTACCTCAGAAAAGCTTATTGACTAATCAAGAAATCATAATAGTCTGAACGAATTAAGTGAACAATGAATATGAAATCGAATTCAGGACAAAAACATCAACAAAAAATTATATTCATTGCTTTGATAATCTTTTCCCTATTATTTTTGTGTGCTTTTCTATTCTTACATTGTTATAAAAACAATCAACCAATCACTATATATCTGATACGACATGGCCAGACTGAATCCAATGTCAATGGCGTTCTTATCGGAGGCGACGGTGATTCACCACTGACAAAAGCAGGGCAAGAATCGGTTAAAAAAACTGGTCGTGCTTTACAAAATGTGTGTTTTTCCCGTTCTTTTTCAAGTCCATTAGGTCGTGCCACCAATACCGGTGAAATAATATTAAAGGAAAATCAGAAAACAAGCTCCAATTTAAAAACAATTTTTTTATCCGATCTACGAGATATTCGTTGTGGAGATGTTGAGGGAATGAGTATAGAAAATGCCACTAAGCAATATGGTGAAATGACATTCGATTCTATGTATGGATCAATAGATCAGCCTGACTATCTTTCTCCTATTCATGCGGAGAATATGTATCATTTTTATCACAGATTTGATAAAGCAATGTCTACCGTTATTGCGACTTCTAAACCTGGTGAGAACGTTTTGGTTACTACACACTCGTCCGCGGGATTCTGGCTTGCTAAAAAACTAAACGATACTGCATATACTTCTATCGATAATGCCAGCGTTACCATCTTGCAATACCAGCATGGGAAATGGTCCGTATTAGATTTTAACGATACTGATATTAAAAGTATTCGGCATGCCATCACTTCTATCTATTAATAGGATTTCATTTTACTTTTTACAACATTCGAGACAGACGACAGGCACCATGCATAGAAGAAAATAACAATTGTCACCATTAGGCAAAGGCATATACTTTTTCTTGCAGAAGCAGGATTTTTCACCTGCAATAATTTCAGTATAACAACATGCTGAAGTAAGAAAACTTCATATGTCAGTCCTCCTGTAAAAGTAAAAAGACTTCGAATTGGTTTGCATTTATCTAAGGAACTTCCTATCCATAGAAATACTATGAACAGAGCTATTGCGAACACATGGTAATGAATATTCTCATCTAAGATTCTTTGTGGTACAAAGTAGCATGTTGCAGAAATCAAAGCCATAGCAATGACGGACAAGGGTCTGTCTATTAGTTTTCTGCAATATTTACATAAAAGAATGCCTATGTAAAAGCTCAGAAGGCTGGATGTGATGGTATGACTGGCTTTATTTGTTATATTATGCTGGTTAAGCAGGAGAATGAAATACAGTATCAGTACCACAAAGGTACTGAGTACTGCATTCTTATTCAATATCGAGATAATCAGAGGATATAAAGCATATAATATTATGATTGCACCTAGGAACCAGTCTCCAATTAAATAATAATCATCCGGCTGACGATAGAAAATGAATCCATCTATTCCAATAACTGAAAAAAGCAGTTTCCATGTGGGACCACTCCAAAAAATTCTCCCCGTTTGAAATATACGCTCTATATAAAGAAAAATATATGCAATGTAAAAAGCCGGGAAGATACTGATCCAACGTTTTTTGTAAAAAGCAGACAGCTTATTGACGGAAGAATGATTGTAATATAAAAGATATCCTGAAAGCATAAAAAAGATGGTTACATTTACCTCTCCCCATGTTCCGTTGGCATATGTAGTAAATAGCGGATATTGAGAGGCCGATGCTCGAAAAAAATGGTAAAAAATTATACCTAGAGCACAGATTGTTCTTGTAAAATTCACACCCTCAATTTTCAGTTTAGTATCCATACTATTCCCATCTATTTTTCTATGCAAACAAACTTACCGTCCCATCTTCTGCAAATATTCCTTATAACTCCAGTTCACTTTATCCTTATCCGAAAGGTTCAAATCATCTGCAGTTATTCCTTCCGGCATCGGCCACTCGACTCCCAGATCCGGATCATTCCACATGATTCCGCCTTCATCATTCGGATGATAGAAGTCGGTTACCTTGTAACAGAACTCTGCTTCGTCGGACAGGCAGATAAAGCCATGCGCGAAATTCTTCGGGATCATGAACTGCTTCTTATTCTCTGCGGTCAAAAGGACACCTGCCCACTTTCCGAAGGTCTTAGAACCCGGGCGGAAATCAACGGCAACATCATATACTTCACCTCTTACGACCCTCACCAGCTTGTCCTGAGGATAATGGATCTGGAAATGCAGACCGCGCAGAACTCCCTTAGAGGATGCGGACTGGTTGTCCTGAACGAAGACATAATCCATTCCATTGGCCTTCATGTCATTTTCATTATAGGTCTCCATGAAGTAGCCTCTGCGGTCGCCGAAAACCTTCGGCGTAATAATATTTAATCCTTCAATGCCATTGATGTTCTTCTCTACTGTAATTGCCATTTCCTGCCTCTTTTCTTATTGAATCTCTCCATCTGCAACCGCTACCAGATACTTGCCATAATCTGACTTCATCAGGGGCTGCGCCAGTTTCTTTAACTGCTCGGCATCAATAAAGCCACGTTTATAGGCGATCTCCTCGATACAGGAGACATAGAGTCCCTGCCGTTTCTGGATCGTCGAAACGAAGTTCGCCGCTGCAAGGAGCATATCGTGATTTCCGGTATCCAGCCAGGCGAAGCCACGGCCAAGGGTCTCTACATAGAGATCTCCGCGATCCAGATAGGCATTATTGACTGCCGTGATCTCCAGTTCGCCGCGAGCGGAAGGCTTGATGGTCTGTGCGATCTTCACGACATCATTGTCATAGAAATATAGACCGGGAACAGCATAATTTGACTTAGGCTGCTCTGGCTTCTCCTCGATAGAGATAGCCTTACCATTCTCATCAAATTCAACTACACCATATTCTCTAGGATCTCTTACGTAGTAACCGAAGATGGTAGCTCCACCATTCTTCTCCACTCTGTCGTGAGCATTCTTCAGTGTCTGAGAGAAGCTCTGTCCGTAGAAGATATTATCTCCAAGCACAAGAGCAACGGAATCATCACCGATAAAGTCCGCGCCGATAATAAATGCCTCAGCCAGTCCATTTGGAGCTTCCTGAACAGCATACTGGATATCCATGCCTAACTGTGAACCATCCTCTAAGAGTTCCTTGAATACAGGGAGATCTCTTAGAGTAGAAATAATCAGAACTTCTCTGATGCCTGCCAGCATAAGTGTAGACAATGGATAATAGATCATTGGCTTGTCGTATACCGGCATAATCTGCTTAGAAATCGCCTTAGTTAATGGATATAATCTTGTTCCTGAACCACCTGCTAAAATAATACCTTTCATTTGTTTTCTCCTTCCTTTTTTCTTACCTCATCAATCTCTGCATTCAAAATTCCAACTTCTTGTATTAAGCGCTTAATCTGATTGCTCTGATTAGATACTATTACTGTCTGACCAAACAAGATAACAAGAATAAGCCCTAATGCCAAGAATATAAGCATATTTTGTGGTACTGTAATACCTAGTAAATTACTTACCCAAATTTGTAGCTGCGGTATCAAATCAAACAATAGATATATGATACCCACAGTAAACCAAGTTAATGCATATTTAAGTTCTACTTGCTTCTTTCGAATTTTATTAATGATATAAATCATAGCAAGCACAATCACTGCAGCTACAATTAATTGAAGCCTAAAATTCATAGTTTCATCTCCATAAATGCAAACCAACATTATCTATCCGGTGCAATAGCCGCAATAACACACGCAATCGTAACCTTAATCATATAATACACGGACTTCTTCATCGAAATTGAAGATTCTCCTGTAGTACGCGCAAGCATTTGTACTGGAATATCCTTAATTCGATATCCATGCTTTAGTATGGTCACAGCGGTCTCGGGTTCCGGATAATCCTTTGGGTAATGCTTTGCAAATAGATGAATTATTTTTTTATTTGCCAACCGCATCCCTGAAGTAGGATCTGTTACTGTACTTCCTGTCAGCATATGGATAAGTCTTGTATAGAATCGAATACCCATTCGGCGAAGTGCACTAGACTGAAAGCCCTCTTTTTCTAAGAAACGAGAGCCAATAATCATATCTGCCTGATCCTCTTCGAGATGTCTTAGCATATTCTCTAAAAAGGCTGCATCATGCTGTCCATCGCCATCCATTTGTACTGCACAATCATATCCATACTTATCTGCATAGATATAGCCCGTTTGCACCGCACCACCAATTCCTAAATTAATCGGAAGATCCACATGATTAATGTGATTCTCATCAAGTAACTGAGGGGTGCTATCTGTGGAACAATCATTGATCACAATATAATCAAAAGATGGTGCATTCTGTTTAATGTTCTCTACTGTATTAACAATAGCACCTTCTTCATTGAAGGCTGGAATTATTACAAGTCCTCTCATTAACAAATCTCCTATTATGCTTTATTAGGTAAATACCGCACTATCTTTTCCGTCAATTTATAAAGTACTAATCCCAATAAAATATCTATCGGAATTGTAATCAACCAGTTTTCTACTGGGGATAGATTATGATTAATCATTTGGACCACCTGTTGTATTGGCCACCCTACCAAATACATCTCATAGGATGTATTAAGCACCATCCAATTGATAGGAACTTGATTAAAGCCCAATGTTATGGAGAGAATTCCATACGGCAACAGAAGCACAAACAGCAACGAAAAAACAAATGTCTGTGCGAAGGCAAATAGAACAATCAATGCAACAATTCCAAAGATAGGATTAAGTGTAATCTTTTCACGATAATCATAATACATGACACCTTCGTAAAAAATTAACATCGGGCGAGCTATACTAATCAGCATTTGGTTATGTAAATAAAAAACAGTGAATAAATATATAACTATCAATAAACATACTACTAACAGATTGAGTCTTTTTCGATTAATCCTATCATTTAATTTACATAATCCTTCGCTCACTACCGCTAATATCATTAACCCAATATATGCCGCAAATTCCACAGGCATCGTCCATAATGGCCCGTTGACTGTCTGATATGCATTCATATTAAACACGCCTGGTAGATTATGAACTGGTAGTAATACCATGTTCAGTAAATATTTATAAGTGTCTTCACTTCCAAAGTACTCCTTTAGACTAACGCATGTAATGATAGGTCCTAGGACGAAAACACAAACTAGTACGGTAATCCAGAGTTGTGGAAAGATTCGCATGCATCTTTTCTTAAAGAATGTAAGTAATGAGGCATCTTTCTCTAAGGACTTAGTTACATATAAACCACTCAGAAAGAAAAATACAGCTACAGCTACACCACCCACATTGCATTGTCCCTTATCTATAACATTTAATGGGTCCTCTGCATTTCTACTAACAGCAAATGAATGACAAAATATCACACTGATTGCAGCGATAAATCTTAACAGATTAATATTTGAACTACGAATTTTAATTTGTTCTGATAAACTCTTATTCATACCATTCCTATCAATAATAACGATGAGCTTTACCATAAAACCGCATTAGTAATTTAGCAAACCACTTCGGCCAGTATCTACAAAAAATAGCATACTCATCCTGAGATCTCGCATCTGTCGTCTTCAGCAATTGCACGGTCTGGTTCTCATCATTCATTCTGTGATATAGAAGGATTTCGTCTATATACACAAAGCTTCCCGGCTGTTCTGCAATTCTCTGCCATAAATCCCAATCCATGGAAGCCTTGTACTCTTCCCTGAATACTTCTTCCGGAAGTTTGCTTGCAACATGTACGACAGATGGATGGGTAATTGGATCGCCAAATCGTAGTGTTAATCTCTTACCAAATCGTGTTCCTGCTAGCCATTTCCACTTTAATGGAGTTAGTAATATCTTCTTAACTTTAATCATGGAAGACTGCTTTTCGTCGACAATATCATTATGCATCTCAATATAGTCCGTGCAGGACAAAATTGGATCCTTACTATGATTCAATCCCCATAGAGTCTTCTCTACAAATTCTGGTAGGAGCACTTCATCCTGATGAGCAAGCATCACTAACGGAGTATCTGCTTGACGAATTGCAAAATTATAATCTTTAATCTGTCCACCATCTGGATTCACCCTAATCTCAACTCCATATTTATCTGCCACGCTTTTGATAAGATCATTTGGTGTTGATGTAGAAATCAAGATTTTAGCCTTTACTGTCTGATTAACTAAAGCACTCACTGCCTCATCTAGATATGCACACTCTTTATATGCGCATACAACAAAGGTCAAATCCTCTCCAGTGTAGTTATTCCACTGCTTCATCTTGCATTCTCCATAATCTGGTTAATCAGTGTTGCATCACCCCACTCACCTGGTGAGTCATAAGGTCTATCCGGAAAGGCACCATATTTCAAGCGAATCTTAAAATCATGTTCCTTAATGTAGCTCTCAACCTTCTCTGCTAATGTCATTGGCTGTCCAGTACATACATTAATCACTCCATTAACCTTATCCTGTACACTTGCCAGCTCAATCTGTTTTGCTAACTCATCAACATGGATAAAATCATACTTGTTCTTACCAGATGTAAATGGGAATTCTTCTTTTCCGTCTTCTTCAGCTTGACACAGCTTTGCAAAGATAGAACTACCTCTCGTGTCATCTCCATAAATATAATAAGCGCGAAGCCAATGTAAATTCACATCTTTATCTTTACAATAAAGCAATAATGCTTGTCTCATTGCATTTTTAGCAATGCCATACATAGTCATTGGGTTGCACGGTGTGTCTGCTGTAATGGCGCCTTCCCAATATCCAATCTCATGCATGCTTCCCATAACGGTTAAGTACTTTAATCCTCCGTCGATCATATTCTCTAAGAAAGTCATATGCGCAGATAAATCATTCATATGAGCTTTGGAATTATGGATAAATCCATCCCTCCAAGCCAAATGTACGAGTACCTCTGGCTCTCCCAACTGTTTATATATATCCTTATCGCCCGAGAAAATTGGGATATCTACACGGGTAGCTCTTTCATCAATTCCCTTAAACTGAAAATCAGAAACATATACATCATGTCCAGCGTTGAGAAATGCCTTCACCACATGTCTGCCCATATAGCCTGCGGCTCCAGTGATTAATACTTTCATCTTCTGCTCCTTCCATTTTTATCGCGGCGGATCAATACCTCGCTAATGATCACCATATAAGTTATATATAGTGTGTACAAAATTATTTGAACAATACTTATGCCATTACTACCATGATTTACAATAATCGGTCTAACCAATGGCAACATAATTGCAAAGTCGATAATCATTCCGATTAATAACCACCATATTTTTCTCATTGCAACTATGATAGATGAAAAGATCCATATAATTGCCGTTAAAATCGTAACCCACACAATTGGCAGAAATAGCTCATATGAAGTAAGAATTTTTTTACCAAACAATAGAGTTAATCCCCATCTGCCTAAAATGATTGCTCCTACTGTCACAATGATTGACAACAAAATAAAACCAGCATATACCTTATGAAGCATTTTCAAGAATCTATTATAATCCTGTTCCAAGTAGACTGAAGAAAAGCCTGGTAAGAGAGGATTAAACGCCACTGATGCAAACACTTGAACTATCAATGTTGGTGAGGCTATCGTTGAGTACACTCCTAGGGGTGTTGGTCCTTCTACCTGCTGTAAAATATATTTGGGTATTAGATTCTCTAAACTAAGCAAAAAAGAAAAGACAACAATTGGAGCGCATTTTCTCAACAAACTAAACACTTGATTATTCCAAATAATTGGAGATATGTGCTCTAATGATGTGGTTTTCCTCCAATCATAGATAAAAGCAACAGCGAGGTTACATAGTGCCATGACAAACAATGTAATCATCAAGTTGTCTGTAAGAATAAGCCCTAGGACAAAACTTACTATAGTTAATACGCCTCTAAGCAAATATGATTTTCCAATATAATCGTATCTTTGGAACTTCTGATTCTCGCCATGAAGGACATCAACCATTGCTTCTGCTACACGTACTAGCATGAATGCATCAACACAGAGCATCTGGTAAACACTATTCCCTATTGCTGATGAGATCACGCAACATGCAAGCGCAACGATACATGTTGTGATTCGGCTTCCAACGTAAACATCCTGAGAATATTCACCCTTTACATCGGAAACTTGATAGTTTCTCATACTAAATAAGGAGATTGCCGAGAAGCTGCTACTCGTTGTCATGGCAATTGAGAGATATCCAGCAGCTTCATATGACGAAATATGTACAACAAGGACGGTAATTAACCATTGACAAGCACTATACAGCACGCTTCCGAATGTGTTCCATGCGATATTCTTTTTCATTTGTTGTTCAGACATTCTGTTCCTCATTTATCACATGAGAAATTACATCCCATGCGTCTTCTTTTGTCACACGTTCAATACATGGGAACACTTTGAAATCATTATAAATGCAATGGTTATTGCAATTATAACAATCCATATGCTTAGTAATTAAATATGGATCTCTATAACCTAATGATGCGTATTGATAATGTGCATATCTATCATATGTATAACCACCACATACCATAAATGTCTTTACACCACGCGCAACAGCAATATGGTAGGCACTTGTATCGTTTGTGACTACATATTCAGCCTTACCAATAACTGAGGTGAATTCAATTATATTGGTCTTACCTATAACATCTACATATGTAATATCTGGAATATAACTTAGCATCTCTTCAATGGAAGGTCTATCATGCTCTGTTCCACAAATAACTAGCGGCAATCCAGTCTCTTCCTGAATTTTCCTAGCAATATATGCGTAGTTCTTCACATCCCATTTTTTTACATCCATACTTGCCACGGGGAAAACAATAAAGAATTTTTCAGGCAACTTCACTGGTGGTTTAATGTCTGGAAGACTTGCAGGACTTGCAACACAATCATTCGCGCCCAATCTCTTCATAGTTTCCGCATAGTACTGAATTAAGTGCATGTTTTCCTGCTCTAATTCAATCACATCAGTATAGATACTTCTTCTCTTCTTGTTAGAAAGTTGTTGGGGAAGTGCACGGTTAACTACACCTATTTTTTTATCTGAACAAGCAGCTCTACTCACAAAAACATTCGTTGTACATTCTTCAGACCCCACTGGATCTAAAAGGATATCATAGTGCTCAGATCGAAGCAGTCTAAAAAGATCTCTGCGCTTTTTTAGATTAATTGTTGCGCCAGTGAAATCTAGGGGTAAAACCTTATCATATATACCTCTTGCAATATATAAATCCTTAAAGGCCTTTTGACACGCAATTGTAAGTTCATATTGTTCTGTCGGCCATATCTCTCTCAGATACTGACTAACTCCATAAAACATAATCCCATCACCCAGGGCCATATTATATACTATTAAAACCTTCTTCTTTCCCGTTTTCTTCTTAGGTTTTTTTAGCGTTAATAATATAGCAGAATCAATCACAAAAAAAAGTGAACGAATCCTCTGTAATGCTGATTTACGCCAAAGCATCTGGTTTAAACCCAGAAAATTCTTTGAAATGTTATAATTAGTTTTCTGATTCTCCATCAGCCATCCCTACTCTTCTACTTTCGAAACTATATACTCCGCCGCATCTAGTAACGTCTCTCGGTATATTACATTTCTATATTTGGATTGTTTTACATCCGATATCACAGTAGCCGCTTCATTATCTTGGATCAAAATACCTTTACATCCAGAATCCTTACAAATCGCACAGTCGCGTATTTTGTCTCCTATAGCATAGCTATTATTCAAATCTATTCCGTATTCTTGAACCGCCTTCTGATACATACCGAGTTTTGGTTTTCTACACTCACAATCCATTTTATACTTTTCAACAATTGCATTTGGATGATGTGGGCAGTAGTAAACCTTTGTAATGGTTATTCCATATTCTTCTAATTTAGAAAGCATCCAATTATTCAAGTCATGGAATTGGTCTTCCGAATAATACCCTCTCGCGATACCAGATTGATTTGTAACTATCACCAACAGATAGCCAGCCTTTTGAAGCAGTTTTAAACCATCTAATACACCAGGAAGAAACTCAAATTCTTCCTTTTTGTACAAATATTGTTTCTCAACATTAATTGTTCCATCCCTGTCAAGGAATACGGCCTTTGATAGATGCTGCATTATGCTAATTCGCTTTCTGCAATCTCACATACGGTATGAATAATACAAATATGACTTTCCTGAATTCTTGCTGTAACATCAGACGGAACTACTATTGGATAGTCAACTATCTTAGCAATCTTACCACCATCTTTACCAACCAAAGCTGCTGTTTTAGCACCCTTTCCTTTGGCGACTTCAATTGCACGATATACATTTTCCGAATTACCGCTTGTGCTAATACCTATAAATAAATCATCCGGCTTAACATGTCCTTCTGCCTGCCGAGCGAATACATCATCATAACTATAATCATTCGCAATTGCTGTCATAGTTGCGACATCTGCATTTAGTACAATTGCTGGCCACGCACTTCTTTCCTTTTGAAACCTGCCCACAATCTCTCCGGCAAAATGAAGTGCATCTGAAGCAGATCCCCCATTGCCACACAAAATTAGCTTATTTCCAGATTTTATGGTGTCAGCTACAACTTCTCCTAATTTATTGATAAGGGATAATAATTCCGGACTCTCAATAATTCTATTCTTAACTTCAATAGAGTCTCTCAGTCTCTGTTCTGCGATATTTTCCATTTTTCACCTTGTATGATGATTTCAGAAGCGATATCACCATTTTCCTTTCGTTTCTATGCTGTGGTTCAATACATTCAGATACTGTGGGACTTTTAATTATTCCCTGTAGCTTGACTACTTGATAGGAGTGTATTGCCGCTACCTTTATCTGAATTGTTTATCAGCTGGATGTGCCGGAGCCTGCTCCTGAGTACTTATTTCAATCAAGTCTACGATGATAATCGCTGGTGGATGCCACAGTATCACGGAACCTGAAAGGAGGTATCCATTATGTACTACGTTGGCATCGACATTGCCAAACTCAATCACTTTGCCTCGGTCGTTTCGGCCGAAGGTGAAGTACTCGTCAAGCCGTTCAAATTTACGAATGACAATGATGGCTTCTGTAAGCTGCTCTCAGCGATCGATTCCTTCGATCGCAGCAGCCTCATCATTGGTCTTGAATCGACGGCACACTACGGTGATAACCTGGTTGAATTCCTCGTTGCACGACGCTACCAGGTCTGCGTCATCAATCCGATCCAGACTTCCACGATGCGCAAGAACAACATCAGGAAGACTAAAACGGACAAGGTTGATACGTTGATAATCGCCAGAACTCTTATGACGCAGCCGCACCGGTTCTTCTCTCAGGAAGATCTCGATTGCATGCATCTTAAGAACCTTGGCCGTTTCCGGATGAAGCTTGTCAAAGAGCGGACCCGTACCAAAATTCAGCTCACTGCTTATGTCGACCGGGTATTCCCCGAGCTGCAGTACTTCTTCAAATCCGGTTTACATCAGAAGGCCGTTTACGCCATTCTGAAAGAGGCCCCGACGCCTGAACTGGTGGCTTCCATGCACCTGACCCATCTCACACACCTGCTCGAAGTTTCTTCCCACGGACACTTCGGTAAAGAGCAGGCAAGAGAATTAAGAGTTCTGGCACAGAAGTCTGTCGGTTCCAGCGACAAAGCCCTATCCTTACAGGTAACCCAGTCTGTCGAGCAGATCGAGTTACTGGACAGGCAGATCATTGATGTGGAATCTCAGATGACCGATCTCATGCTCGGCCTGGATTCCGTCATCATGACCATCCCCGGCATTGGCTATATCAATGGCGGGATGATCCTTGGCGAGATCGGCGACATTCACCGCTTCGCCAAACCTAAGCAGCTGCTGGCTTTCGCGGGATTGGATCCCTCCGTCTATCAGTCGGGTAATTTCAATGCAAGTCATACCCGGATGTCCAAACGGGGTTCCAGAACCCTGCGTTACGCCTTAATGAATGCAGCGCACAACGTAGTGAAAAATAACGCGACCTTCAAGGCTTATTACGACGCCAAGATGGCCGAAGGCCGGACACACTACAATGCTCTCGGGCATTGTGCCGGCAAGCTCGTCCGCATCATTCACAAGATGCTGACGGACGATGTGGCATTCAATCTCGAGTAAGTTCTGACCCGGGATCATAGTAGACTTTGAAAAGCGCCCTACCGGGAGCCTTATTAAGGTTACCCTTTTTGCCACAGCGAACGAAAAAGTAATTTCGCCTCAGATTATGCTTGACTTTTTATAGCTGGTCTCTTATTTATCATTTATTTTCTTTATAATATTTGTTGTTGATTTACCTGGAACAAAATCAATTAGTTCTACAGAACCACCTCTTTTTTCCACAATATCCCAACCTACAATATTTTCTTTTGTCTTATAATCAGCACCCTTAACTAGGACATCTGGCTGAACTTCCTTAATTAATTCATATGGTGTATCTGAATCAAAGATAACAATATAATCAATAAACGGTAAAGCTGCCAGCATCTCGGCTCGATCTGACTCAGAATTGATGGGCCGGCTCTCACCTTTCAATCTTCTAACCGATGCATCACTATTCAGTCCTAATACAAGAAGATCGCCCAACTTAGCAGACTCTTCTAAGTATCTAAGGTGGCCAATATGCAATATGTCAAAACATCCATTGGTGAAGACAATCTTCTTATCCATGTTATTCTTTCGAATAGAAGCAGCTTCTGTAATTGGAACAATCTTATCTGTCCAATCTTCGAAAGTCACCTTACCTGCATAATTATTAACTTCGTCTCTTGTTACAACCGATGTTCCCCTCTTTGTGACCTGAATACCTGCAGCAATATTCGCCACTCGAATCGCCTGTGATAACTCACTTCCAGTTGAAATCTCGGATGCCAGATACGCAATTGCTGTATCCCCTGCGCCGGTTACATCGAATACCTCCACCTTGGCACTTGGATAAATATTAGATGTTTCCCTACCGATTAGAATCATACCATCACCGCCACGAGTGACTAATATGTACTCACAACCGCAAGACTCTAGTAGGCTTCTACCGGCCTTAATAATTTCATCTGTTGTATCGGTCGGCATTCCAGTAAGATCGCCAATTTCTTTCAAATTTGGTTTTAAAAGAGTTGCCCCATCATACTTATGAATATTTGGATCTTTTACATCAATAAAAACATCTTTTCCATGTTTTTTTGCAATTTGAATCGCTTTTGGCGTGAATGATTTGGATAATACTCCCTTGCAATAATCAGATAAAAGTATTAAGTCAAATTCATCTGCATGTTTATCTAATAGGCTTAATAATTGTTCTTCTTCTGAAGCAGCAATGTCACTTTTTTGCTCTTTATCGAGTCGAAGTAGCTGTTGCCCGTTGTCTGCGATAAATCGAGTCTTAATCGTAGTGATTCTCTCACTGCTTTTAACCACCATCTCCGTATTGATTGCCTGTTTTTCTAACAATTCTATTAATTGTGCTCCAACAGAATCCTCACCTATAACAGTCATGATAGACGCATCTACGCCTGATGCAACAATATTAATTGCAACATTAGCAGCCCCACCAAGAACATATCTCTCACTTTTGCTTAGCAAAACTGGAACTGGCGCCTCTGGAGAAATACGCTTAACATTTCCAGAAATATACTTGTCAATCATCACATCGCCAATTACTAGGACTCTTGCATTCATCAGCCAAACCTCTCAAATATCGTATAAACCCCTTAGTTACTCATTCTCTTTTAGTGCCGCCAGATATCTACCCACTGCATCCTGCCATGTAGGAAGTGGGGTAAATCCTTTCTCAACCAACTTCTTCTTATCAAGACGAGAATTAAATGGGCGTGCAGCCTTAGACAGTCCATACTCTGCAGTTGTTACAGGAATAACCTTAGTAGACATACCTGCCTGCTTATAGATCTCCTTTGTAAAATCATACCAGGAGATATAACCACCCTCATTGGTTGCATGATAGTAGCCGTACTTGTCGGTCTGAATCATAGATACCAGGAGAACTGCTAGATCTAATGTGTAGGTTGGTGTACCAATCTGATCAGATACAACGCGTACCTCATCATGATTCCGGCCAACACTCAGCATGGTCTTAATAAAGTTCTTACCATTCAGACCAAATACCCAGGCAATACGCACGATAAAGTACTTCTCGAGAGTATTCGATACTGCTAATTCTCCACCTAGCTTTGTCTCACCGTAGACATTCAGTGGTGCATAGTCCTTACAGTCAGGATCCCAAGGCTCAGTACCCTGGCCATTGAATACATAGTCGGTAGAGATGTATACCATCTTAGCATCTACAGCCTTCGCTGCATCTGCCATGTTCTGAGTTCCGTCCACATTAATCTTCTTAACAAGTGGTTGCTTATCCTCATCCTCTGCCAGATCTACTGCAGTCCAGGCAGCACAGTGGATGATAACATCTGGATGCAGTTCCTTAACAACGTCAAGAACTGCATCTCTATCTGTAATATCTAGTGAGATGTAAGGTGCCTTCGTTACAGCCGATCCATCCTGGATACCAGCATACTCAGGCTTTAGGTCTGTTCCAACGCCCTGGATACCATTCTTATCCAATTCATTCATCACATCATGCCCCAGCTGACCTGCGACTCCTGTTACTAATACTTTCATGTATTTTACCTTCCTTATAGATAGCACAATGACCGCGACAAACTGAGATTACACTTACATGCTCTCCTACTGTGTAGGACCGACTACGAAATGTACCCCCATGTTGGCCACGGTCTATATTTCCTAAGAGGTCTATCACCCCTTAAGTATAGCTAATTCAATTAGTCCAGAACTTCCTTCTTACCATACATCTCCTGGTAATAGTTCTGGTATTCTCCGGAAATGATGTTCTCCCACCATTCCTTGTTATCGAGATACCACTGAATGGTCTTCTTGATACCATCCTTGAACATGGTCTCGGGCAGCCATCCAAGCTCATTGTGGATCTTGGTCGGATCGATGGCATAGCGCTGGTCATGACCCTTACGATCGGTGACATGCTCAATCAGAGATTCGGGCTTGCCGAGATAATCAAGAATCAGCTTTACGATATCGATATTCCGCATCTCATTATGGCCGCCGATATTATAAACTTCTCCGACGGTGCCTTTACGTACGATGAGATCGATTGCCTTGCAGTGATCCTCGACATAGAGCCAGTCGCGGACATTCAAGCCTTCTCCGTAGACCGGAAGCTTCTTGTCTGCCAAAGCATTGGCAATCATCAGAGGGATGAGCTTTTCCGGGAACTGGTAAGGGCCGTAGTTATTGGAGCAGCGGCTGATGGTTACAGGCAGATCATAGGTTCTGTGATATGCCATAACCAGAAGGTCTGCAGATGCCTTGGATGTGGAATAAGGGCTTGAGGTATGGATGGGCGTATCTTCATGGAAGAAGAGATCCGGGCGGTCCAGAGGCAGATCACCGTAAACCTCATCGGTAGATACCTGATGATAACGCTTGATACCGTACTTCCGGCAGGCATCCATCAGAACAGAGGTGCCGATGATGTTGGTCTCAAGGAAGATGGTCGGGTTCTCGATGGAACGATCAACATGGGATTCTGCTGCAAAGTTTACAACAACATCCGGATGCTCCTCTTCGAAGAGCTTGTAGACGCCTTCCCGATCCCGGATATCCAGCTTTACAAAGCGGAAATTGGGCTTGTCCATGACATCCTTCAGTGTGGAAAGATTGCCTGCATATGTCAGAGAATCCAGGCAGATGATCCGATCTTCCGGATGCTTGTCCAGTTCATAGAATACGAAATTACTTCCGATAAAGCCTGCGCCGCCTGTTACAATAATGGTCATTTTCTTACCTCCTGAGTGAAAGTGAATCGAACCGCTACCATATTTACGTTCTTATCTTGTGTGAACATACTATAAGGGGTGACGTAACGTCATTGTCAAGCAGTTTTTTCATTATTTTATATTTCATCCACCAGATTTAATGCTGTAGCATCTTATATTTCATTCACCAGCTTTAATGCTGCAGCGATATCCTTATCCATATCGTAGTACTGATAGAGTCCCAGACGGCCACCAAACAGGACATCCTCTTCTCTTTTTGCAAGATCTGCATACTGCTGATACAAGGCATTGTTCTTCTCGTTATTGACCGGATAGTAAGGTTCTACTCCTGGTTTCCATTCAGAAGAATATTCCCGGGAAATAATGGTCTTATCCCCTTTTCCAAATTCAAAAAGCTTGTGCTCGATGATTCGGGTATAAGGCACTTCCTTTGCAGTATAGTTCACTACTGCATTGCCCTGATAATTATCTGTATCCAATTCCTCTGTTTCGAAACGGACCGAGCGATATTCCAGAGAACCGAATTGGTAATCATAATATTGATCGATCTGGCCGGTAAAAAGAATCTTGTCAAAGAGGAAGGTCGTTCCATCCGACAGGACGCCAGCATGGGGATTTACAATGATCTCATCCTCCGGGAAATCAGAAGCCTCTGCCTTCGGTTCCGGTTCTGCACGTCCAACCACCTTGAAGTAATCTTCTCCGGTACGTACATCGATCCCATCTAACATTTTTTCCACGATCTGTGTATAGCCGCCGATCGGGATCCCCTGATAGCGGTCGTTGAAATAGTTGTTATCATAGACAAAGCGAAAGGGCAGGCGCTTGATGATAAAGGCCGGAAGCTCTGTGCAAGGGCGTCCCCACTGCTTTTCAGTATAACCCTTGATCAGTTTCTCATAGACATCACGGCCTGCCAGAGACAGGGCCTGTTCTTCGAGATTCTGCGGTTCAAAAGGCTGATCGGCCGGGATTTTGCGCTTGGTCTTCATTTCTTCGATATAGGCATTTCGCTGCTCGTCGATCTTAGCCTTGGCTTCCTTGGGGGTTCGAATGTTCCACATACGGGAGAAGGTATTCATATTAAAAGGCAGGTTGTAGGTCTCGTCATGGTAGACTGCGATCGGGGAGTTGATGTAGTTATTGAATTCTGCAAATTGATTGATGTAGTCCCAGATTGCCCGGTCCGAGGTATGGAAAATATGTGCTCCATAACGATGGACATTAATATCGTCTACCTTTTCCGTGTAGATATTGCCGGCGATGTGATCCCGCTTATCGATGACCAGGCAGGACTTGCCGCGTTTCGTGATTTCATGGGCAAAGACGGCTCCGAAGAGGCCGGCGCCAACAACTAAATAATCGTACTGTTTCAAATTTTCCCTCGCTTTCTTACTAAATCAACAGCTTATGACTCTCATTTATGATTACGCGTGGTTTCCCTGCTACGATACTCCCGCCAGCCGCATGCTTTTCATGCGTGGGGGCGGGACATATGACACACGATCGTTAATGCTCATAAAACATGCTTTTTCATGCCTGGTGGCGAGACATATGACACACAATCGTTAATACTCATAAAACATGCTTTTCATGCATGGTGGTGAGACATAACACTATGAGCATTATATCATCTCAAACTTCGGCAAGGAAGGCCCCTGCATCCTTTGTGATATGAAACCCTTTCTCCACTTTCTTCTCCACAAAGTCATGGAATTCCTTATAGTGATTGAGAAGCAGCTGGTTCTGATTGCCATGACAGGAAAGAATGTAGGCAATCAATGGCTCTGCTTCTTTGATCTCAATCGAATCTTCGTATCGAAGCAATTGTACCTTGGGAAAGAAGGCTTTCAGAATCTCTTCTCCATTCTCCAGGCCAAAGCGCTCATAGAGTTTCTCTGACGAAAGGACGATGTCGGGATTAAATTCCTGCACAAGTTCTGTGATCTCTGCCATATGGCGGGAAGAATAGGTGGATGCCAGAAGGCGGCCGCCAGGTTTTAAAACGCGCCGGATCTCTGACAGGACCTGCTGCAGATTTTTGCAGTAAAACAACAGATGGTCAGCGATCACGAGATCAAAGCTATCCTTATCGAATGGGATGTGGGTACAGTCGAAAGCCCGGTAAGTAATATTCCGCGGGCTTCCGAGTGCATCTACTTTCGTCTGGTAGGCCCTTTTGATATTCTGCCTGGCATCCTTTAGCATCCCTTCTGACTGATCGGACAGACAGATGGAGATGTTACTTGGGATTCGGTCTATATTGTCCACCCAGAGGGAGGCGTTCCCGCAGCCAAGTTCCAGAAGGCGGGGCCGATCGTAGTTAAGCTGGACGGACCGGCCGGAGGGTTTCGGGGCCCGGTCGGCCATGGTTTCGATCTCAGACTGGCGAAAGATCCAGTGGAACCAGCCTTCCGGATTGGTGGAAAAGTCCCGATGGAGGCGGATCCGGGCGTTGATATTACTGGCGTCCTGATACTGGCTTTTCATACTGTCTTCCATGGCCGTCAGGTGAATGAGGCTCAGGATGGAGGACCAGTCGATTTCCTGCAAGGGCTGTTCCGGATCCGGGGTGGTAGAGCCGGGATCTGCTTTATACTGTCCCGGGACCGGGGCGGTTGAGCCGAAATCTGCTTTATGCTGTCCCGGATCCTGGGCGGTAGAGCCGCGATCTGCTTTATGCCGTCCCGCCGGATCGGATAGACGCTTTTTTTCTTCGTCTGACTGCGTCTTCTTCCGCACTCGCTTCAGTTGTCCAACTGTCCGGTCGATGGCTGCCTGCATAGCCTCCATCTGCTCAATCCGCTCCTGGATCAATTTTTTCTGAATGCCAAGGGATTCAACCAGATTGGCCGGGTCTCTGGATGCAATCGTCATTTCTCGGATCTCGTCCAGTGAAAAGCCCAGATACTTAAAAAGCAGGATCTGCTGGAGCTTGGCGAAGTCGGAGTCCGTGTAGCGACGGGCTCCGCTTTCTGTCCAGAAGCTTGGTTTCAGGATGTCCTGTTTGTCATAATAACGGATAGTCCGAATGGTCACATGGGCCTTCTCGGCGAACTGGCCGGTGGTGTAGACCTTCTGAGTGACAGGGTCTTGATTCGTCGTCGAATTCTCGTTCTTACTCATCGGCATTCTTGTCCTGAATGGAATCTGCTTCGCGAACCAGGTCGTGGTAGATCCTTTGCTTGGCTGGGCTCTGTGCCCCTTTTTGTTCCTGATCTGCATGATCTGTTGAAGTTGCCCGGTAGGGTGCTGTCGTGTAGGTATTCCCTGTTTCCGGAGTCTGCATCCGGTCAATGCCGGGCAGATTCTGATGTGTTTTATAATGGCTGATCACAAGTTTTGCCGCCAGAAGCAGGCAGATCCCGATAACGGAAATGAGATCCTGAGTTGGTGTCGTCTGCTGAAGGATCATATGTCTTGCGATTAAGAAGATCAGAACCTCAATAACCGTCAGGCTGGTCGGCTTCAAAAGCATTTTAAGAAACTCAACCGCGATTACAACTGTAAGGATTTCTTCTAAGACTTCCGAAAGTTCCCCTAACCCCAGGCCGTTCGTCATCATGCCGAAAAATTCCGGGACAAAGGAAATCACGGCAGCAACGGCTGCCAGAGCGACGAAGATCGATAGTATGATTTCCAGAATGTCGCCCAATTTTCCCATGATTGTTGTAAATTTCTTCATATATTGTTCTCCGTTCTTGTTGAAATTCGTTCTTGGCGAATCCGCTCTTGGTGAAATCCATTCTTGGTGAATTCGCTCTTGTTGAAATATTTTATGCGCCTGATTGCCCTCTTCTCTCCCTTCATGATCTCCCTTGAAAAAGAATCTGGTATTCTCTAAGGAAATCACGAAACATGGGAAATGTAAAGCGTAACGTTCCTCGTATGTCTGTCCTTACGATCTGCTCCTTCAGAAGCCGGTTTCGGTAAACGGACAAGTAGGATTTCGGTCGTTCCAGTTTCTCGCAGATATAGGTGATAGGCACATCTTCCTCAGGAAATTCTTTCATGATATCCAGGATCTGCTTCTCAACTCGGGACAGGGGCTGGTATAGCTGGTAATAGACCTTACGGAACATATTGGTCCGATAGGAGGATTCGATAGACAAAAGTCTGTTATAATTTATTCCCGGACTCTCTATGATTTGGTCGAGAAGCATCTGATAAGCCAGGGGATAACCGCCTGTCATCCTCGTTAATTGAAGCAGGTCTTCTTCCCCCAGACCAAGCCGGTCCGTGAAGATCTGGTTATAGGCTTCCTTAATGTCCCAGGGATTCAGCATTTCCAAGGGGTAGCTTCGGATGGGAAGCCGGTTTTTTAATCTGGCTGTCATTAGGATGGATATGGGATAGTCTCCCTTAGCAAGGCCGCGGCAGAAGGCGATGAGGTCTCTCAGCTCGGCACTGTCAGTGTCTGCAGAGTATGTTGTGCCTGCCCTGCTGCCTGGGGTGGTTGACTCGTCTGTGTTTGATCCCATCATGATCAGGAGACTGGAGCCGGCTTCCTTCAGGATACGGACCATAGAATTCGCAAGCATCCGATATTGGATCGATCTATATTTCTCACCGGGTGCATTGATATAGATCATGCCGTTTTCGATGCGGATGCCGCTGATCACTTCAATCATCTTGCGAATTGCAGGATCTGCTGCCTGATAGATCTCTTCGCATAAAGTCTGATAAATCGATGTGGAGGATGGAGTGGATGGTCTGAGTGAATCGGACGAACTTTGTGATCGTTTTGAGGTAATCGATCTGTCTTCGGCCTTGGATCTGCCAGAGGGAGTCCTCAAATCGGCTGGTTTTTCGTCCGTAAGTGGTATGGGTGACGAAACAACGATCCAGTCTTCCTCTTCCTTCAAACGATTTGCAAGATGCTGAAGGAAAGTCCTTTTTCCTATACCATAGACACCTGTCAGAGCCAAAGGGCCCGGCTCAGCCTGGAGCAGGCGGATCACGCGATCCTCATCCTGCTGTCGACCGATGTAGCGGTAGAGGGAAAGGTCTTTTTCTTCCTGGTATGGATCCCCCATGAAGTCTTTTTGTTGCTGGTCTTTTTGTAGCTGGTCTGTTTGTTGCTGGTTGGCAGGTGATTGCCTGAACTGGCTGGGCTGGGCGGCTTGGCTGTCTCGATGCAATACTCTTGCATCCGTATATTCCCCCTGGTCATCATCTTCATGAAACGAAGGCTGAAGATCCTGAAAATCTTTCATATAACGATTCTCTATTTCTGTCATATATCCAAGTTCTCCTCCTGAAGTTGATCCCTGTCTGCCATCTATCATTTCTCAATATTACATTCCGAAGATTAATCTCTTTTGTCTATCAGGTGTCTATGGTGTCTATCCGGTCAGGTATGTTCTTTATCTGTGTTTATTTTTGTTTATTCTTGTTTATAATAATTTATCATTTCTACAGAGTTTTTCCAGTATAATTTATGATCTCAACGGACTTTTTAACCTTCTTTTGTGGCATGTATATCCCGATGCTTACTCGAGTTCCGATGCTTCCTCGAGCGGATTGCTGCCTGGTGTGCCTGCCCGATTTGTTCGATATAGGAAATCTTTTCTGTTTCATGCGCTTTCTAGTGCCTGTGCAGGCGGATTCCTGCCCGGTTTGTTCGATATAGGAAATCTTTTTTATTTCATGCGTATTTTTGGGGCGGTTTTATAGCATGAAATTAAAATAATTTCATATATCGAATTTTAGGGCGATAAATGGCCCTTTTCAGGCTGAAAATGCGCATGATTCCAAAATAATTTCATATATTGAATTTTCTCCTGCCTCGCCTCATGCAATGCACCTCCTCATGTCCTTCCAATTCCCCGCCCCATATCCTTCCTGTCTTCACCCATCAAACCTGATCGGTATATGCTAAAAGACGTGCATTCTTGTTAGAAATCGTATATACTAGTTCTATTGATTTTCTATGATAATTGCTTCGATAATTGCTTTGACAATTGCTTCCATTGGTATTGCAATCTGGCGGATCCGATCAATCTGTATGAGCAGAATCTTTGTCAGCTAGATCTTCCACCGTCAGATCTGTATCCATTGAATATGTATTAGCTGAATTAAATAGCTGAATTTAATTAAGAATATAATGAGGTGAATTCTATGTGTGGAATTGTAGGTTACGTTGGTAACAGACAGGCAGGTGCCATTCTTCTGGATGGTCTGTCAAAACTCGAATACCGGGGGTATGACTCCGCCGGTATCTGTGTCCGGGATGGCGAGTCCCCGGCTATTGTGGTAAAGGAAGTCGGCAAGCTTCAGAACCTTTCGAACAAGGTCGATGGAGGCAAGGCCCTGAAAGGCACCTGTGGCATCGGTCATACCCGTTGGGCAACTCATGGTGCACCTAGTGTAATCAATGCTCACCCCCATGTTTCCGGCAACTGCACCGGTTCCGGCTCCGGCCCGGTCGAGTCCGAAGTGGTCGGCGTTCATAACGGAATCATCGAGAATTATCAGGAACTGAAGGAGAAGCTCCTCCGTCACGGTTACGAATTCTATTCTGAGACTGACACCGAGATTCTGATCAAGCTTGTGGACTATTATTATAAGAAGTACCAGGTCGGCCCCATCGATGCGCTGGCCAAGACCATGGTCCGGGTTCGCGGTTCCTATGCTCTGGAAGTCATGTTCACCGATCATCCTGGCGAGATCTATTGTGCCCGTAAGGACAGCCCCATGATCATCGGCCAGGGCAAGGGCGAGAACTTTATCGCATCCGATGTACCAGCCATTCTGAAATATACCCGCGACGTCTATTACATCGACAACCTTGAGATGGCCTGCGTTACCGCGGATCAGATCACTTTCTACAACCTGGACGGCGATACCGTCGACAAGAAGCTTGTTCATGTCGACATGGACTCCTCCGCTGCTGAAAAGGGCGGTTTCCCGCACTTCATGCTGAAGGAGATCCACGAGCAGCCAAAGGTCGTTGGCGACACTCTCAGGAAGTACATTCAAGGGGAAGGCGACGAGAGAAAGATAGACCTCTCGGAAGTCGGCCTTACGGACGACGACATTCGTTCTTTCCAGCAGATCTACTTCGTAGCCTGCGGTTCTGCTTGGCATGTCGGCATGGAAGTCCAGTATGTCATGGAAGAGTTCACGGATCTTCCGGTCCGCTGTGAACTTGCCAGCGAGTTCCGTTATCGGAAAATGAAACTCAATAAGAAGGGGCTGGTCATCATTGTTTCCCAGTCCGGCGAGACCGCTGACTCTCTCGCAGCTCTCCGCCTGGCCAAGGAAGAAGGTTTGAAGACTCTGGCCATCGTCAATGTGGTTGGTTCTTCGATTGCCCGGGAAGCTGACTATGTCATGTATACTCTGGCCGGTCCCGAGATCTCGGTTGCAACGACCAAAGCCTACAGTTGCCAGCTGATCTGCGGTTTCCTTCTCTCCCTGGAATTTGGCCGGGTTCGGAAGTCTCTGGAAGAGCCGGATAAGTACCAGTTCTATCTGGATGAGCTTCTCTCTATTCCGGATAAGATCAAAAAGATTCTTGAGGACAAGGAGCGGATCCAGTGGTTTGCTGCAAAGTATGCCAATGCAAAGGATATCTTCTTCATCGGTCGTGGCATTGACTATGCCATCTGTCTGGAAGGATCTCTGAAGATGAAGGAGATCAGCTATATCCATTCGGAGGCTTATGCTGCAGGCGAGTTGAAGCACGGCACCATTTCTCTGATTGAGGATGGAACCCTTGTCATCGGTTGCCTGACCCAGAGTGATCTCTACGAGAAAACCATCTCCAATATGGTCGAGTGCAAGAGCCGTGGTGCCTATCTCATGGGACTCACGGAATATGGCAAGTATGACGTTGAGGACCAGGTGAACTTCTCGGTCTATGTTCCAAAGGTAGACGAGCACTTCATCGGATCCCTGGCTATCATCCCTCTCCAGTTGCTTGGCTACTACACTTCCGTTGCCAAGGGTCTGGATGTCGACAAGCCCCGGAACCTGGCTAAGAGCGTTACGGTGGAGTAATAGAAGATTTCTGTAATATGACTGGACTTGTATTTTTTTCCATAATCCAAGCATTAGTCGAACAAGGTTTTCTATTGTTTTCTACAAATCCCATGGCATGGCCATGGGATTTTTGCTGTCTGCATGAATTGGTTGATTGCTGGTTGCATGAATTGATTTATTGCTTGATGCATAATAGTGACGGGTCTCTCCCCTCTGACAATTATCGTAATACATGCCCATGTCCAAAATTAAGATAGTGACGGGGCCTTTCCCTCGGGCATTTATCGTAATATAAGCCCATGTTCAAAATTAAGATAGTCGTAATCGTGATTCCCTATCCGATTTTTCAATTTGGTATATATTACGATAATTGAGCCTAAAACTGGCTATATTTAGACCAGCAACTATCGTACTTTTAGAATTTTCCTTCTCCTACGATATTTGCTCGTATTCATAGCCTCGCAGCCTTTTGATACCTGAGCCAAGTGGCCTTTGCCGCTTAAGCCAAGTGTCCCTGGTCTTAATTCAAGTACATACTTGCCTCTATATCGATAGAGGTATAGAATTAGCAATGTTATGAAAGGTGTGTATTTGCACAAATTCACACCGAATTTAAGAAGTATGCATGGCTTGCCAACCATTCCAGTATTCATGGAATGCAAGTTCTATCGCCCAATCCACGATGTTTTCTATGAAATTGGAATGTGAATTGCAATACCCATTCATGCAGCGAAGGAGGATATATGAATTTCGAAGAAGCAAAGAAAGTTTTGCTGGCCCATGATCAAATGCAGGTACTTGAGGGGTTTGATGACCTGACTTCTGATCAAAAGGCAGGTCTTTTGAAGCAAATTAGTGAGCTGGACTGGGATGTGATTGCCCAGGCGAAGAATCATGAGAAAATGGAGACCGGAGCCCTGTCTCCTCTTCCTGCTTTGACGGTTTCTGAGATCGAAGAAAAGAAGGAGTCCTTCAAGAAGACCGGTCTCGAAGCGATTCGGGCGGGAAAAGTAGCTGCCTGCCTTCTGGCCGGAGGTATGGGCACCCGGCTTGGTCTGGACCGTCCCAAGGGAGAGCTTAATATTGGTCTGACTCACCAGCTTTTCCTTTTCGAGCAGCTGATGAAGAATCTCGAAGAGGTCGTCGCAGAAGCGGATCCGACTTCTGATGGAAACTATCAGGCAGGTAAGACAGAAGTTACGATCCCGCTCTATATTATGACCTCAGAAAAGAATGATAAAGACACCAGGGCTTTCTTCAAGGAGCATGACTATTTCGGTTATCCGGAGGCTATGGTTCACTTCTTTGTTCAGGAGATGGCTGCAGCAGTTGATTACGATGGCAAGCTTCTCATGGAGGGGCCGGGAAGACTGGCAACTTCTCCGAACGGAAACGGTGGCTGGTTCTCGTCCCTTGCCAAGGCGGGATACCTCGATGACCTGCATAAGAGGGGAATCGAATGGATCAACATTTTCGCCGTTGACAATCCCCTTCAGAGAATGTGTACACCGGAATTTGTCGGTGCAACCATCCAGTCCGGTGCAGAGAGCGGCTCCAAGGTCATTGCTAAGAATGACCCTCACGAGAAAATGGGAGTTGTCTGTCGCGAAAATGGTCATCCCAGCGTCATCGAATATTATGAGATGACCGAGGATATGGCCGAGGAGCGGAACGCAGACGGCAGCCTGACCTATGGCATGGGCGTCATTCTGAATTATCTCTTCCAGGTTGAGAAACTGGAGAAGATCATGCGAGACCGCCTGCCGGTTCATGTTGTGGAAAAGAAGATCCCTTACATGGACAAGGACGGCAGCATTGTAAAGCCGGAGCAGCCGAATGGATATAAGTTTGAGACATTGGTTGTCGATATGATCCGTCTCATGAATGATACGGTTCCCTATGAGGTTATCCGTGAGAAGGAGTTCGCCCCGATCAAGAATCTGCATGGAGTAGATTCCCTGGATTCTTCCAGAGAACTCCTGAAGGGATGTGGAATTGAATTGTAGAATATAATCCCCGGTTCAGAGGTTCGCCCATTGTTTTATGGGCGGACCTCTAAGACCGGGGATTACTTATTATTGTTTGAAAGATCTCACTACGCCTCAAATCCGCTTTGGAAGAGATGGGCGATCTCATTCATCGCCTCAACTTCATCATGTCCGGTACAGATCACTTCTATGCTGTCGCCGAATTTAATTCCAGCTCCCAGGATCGATAGAACGCTCTTGGCATTGGCCTCATTCTCTCCTCTGTACTTGAATGTGATATGTGAATCGTATTTCTGTGCTGTGTCACAGAGCATACCGGCGGGACGAAGATGCAGTCCTGTCGGATTTACAATCTGGAATTTCTTTGCTACCATGTCTACCCCTTTCCTGGTGCCCGGCGAATACTCGCCTCTGACCTCTCTAGTCTCAATTCTTCAGCATTCCCTGCCTCGGCGAATTCTCGCCTCTGACCTCTCTAGTCTCAATTTTTCAACATTCCCTGCCCCGGCGAATTCTCGTCTCTGGCCTCTTTAGTCTCAATTTTTCAGCATCCCCTGCCTCGGCGAAGCCCCCTCTTCACCTTCGGCCTATATTGCTCCAAGAATCAGCTGTTCATCACCCGCTCGATCAGGTCTGCCAGCTCTCTTGCGTCTTTTTCAATCTCCTTCTGATCCTTGCCCTCGATCATGACACGAACCAGTGGCTCGGTTCCGGAGGGACGGATCAGGACACGACCCTGGCCGGCGAATTTGTTTTCCAGTTTCTGAATGGCTTCCGAGATTTCGGAATAGTCATGGAAGCTTGCCTTACGGTCGTTCGGGACCTTGGCATTGATCAGGGCCTGGGGCAGGACCTCCATAATGGAAGCCAGTTCCGACAGAGGTTTCTTCTCCTCAACCATAACATTCAGAAGGTTCAGGGCGGATAGCAGTCCGTCTCCGGTCGTATTCAGATCCAGGAAAATAATGTGGCCGCTTTGCTCACCTCCAATATTATACCCCTCTGCCTTCATCCGTTCCAGCACATAACGGTCACCAACTTGCGTGGTTGCGATCTTAATGCCCTGTTTTTGGCCCATTAAAGTAAACCCAAGGTTACTCATAACGGTAACGACACAGGTATTCTTCTTCAGGATTCCCTTCTCCTTCATGAAGTTCGAGCAGATGGCCATGATCTGGTCACCGTCAACCATATGGCCCTTCTCATCGACCGCCAGCATCCGGTCCGCATCCCCATCGAAAGCGATACCGCAGTCTGCCTTTTCCTCGACAACGCGCTGCATCAGCTCCTCCATATGGGTGGAACCGCAATGGTCATTGATATTGGTTCCGGTCGGATGGATGTGAATCGGGACAACCTCTGCTCCCAGGTCCTTCAGGGTCTGCACATTGGTATGATAGGATGCACCTTCTGCGCAGTCGACGACGATCTTCATCCCGGAAAGATCGACCGGGACTGCACTTTTCTCGAAATCAATATACTCTTGCCCCATATCGAAGGCATAGGTGACCCGGCCGACCTTCTCACCGGTTGGAAAATGAATGTCCTTCATGCCCGATTCAATCTCCGCCTGGATCTCATCTTCGAGTGCGTCCGGAAGCTTGTAGCCCTCGTGGTTAAAGAACTTGATGCCATTGAATTCCATGGGGTTATGGGATGCAGAGATCACAACACCGGCGCTGAAGTTATGCTTTCTGGTCAGATAGGCAATGGCCGGTGTCGGCAGAACGCCGACATAAATGGCATCGGCACCGGCTGAGCAGATCCCGGCAATCATGGCATTGGCAAGCATGCCGCCGGAGATTCGTGTATCGCAGCCAACCAGAATGGTGGGCTTACCGGATTCTTCCTTGGTCAGGACATATGCTCCTGCCTGACCGAGCTTGGTGGCAAGGTCAATGGTCAGCTCCTTTCCTGCTACTCCGCGTACTCCATCTGTACCAAACATTCTTGACATGGTTTTTTCCTCTCTATTGAATGAAACTATAATATGAGCAGCGCTTGCACTTTAGTCACTCATTTACGATTGCCTGATGTAAATTATTGTGACTGACTATGATAGGAGCAGTGCTTGCACTTTTGCACTCATCTATGATTACCTGCCTTCAACTATTGTGAATTTGACCCCGCTGCATTCGATGTCCCTGAACTCCCGGAACCCGCTTTTCCCGAACCGGCCCCATTCGATGCATTCCCATTCGTCTGATTTCCGTTCGTCGAGGTCTTGATTTCAAGCTCCGTACTTGCCGGTGTCTGGATCAGATTACTTCCCAGGGTCAGGGTGACAGAAACGACATGTTTTCCGGCCGCAAGTCCGCTGGCATCCACAGAACCGGTCAGGGTCGATCCATCCAACTGGTTCAGTTCCGTGCTCGGCCCGCTTATCGTAACGCTGACGGTACTACTTGTAAAGTTTCCGCCAAGACCACTGCCCAGATTCTGAATCGACAAATTTGCCGTCGGAACGTCGAACGCCTTCTGTCCCTCTTCCTTCAGCTTGACGGTGATTTTCGCCTTGCTGTCATCTGCATTTACAAGCAGAGCTCCCTCCGGCAGATAGGAAGTCAGATCGACCGTTGTCTCCCAGTTCGATGTAATATTCGAAAGATCAACAACATCCGGACCGATCTCAAGCGAAGTGATCCCTCCTAAGACATCCTTCGATCCGGAAATAGTGACTTCCTGCGGATCCACCGTGATCGAATCCAGCTCCTCTCCATTGGGCAGGCTTCCGCTGGTTTTCACGGTCACCGGAACCGTCTTACTATTTGAAATGGTGACTTTCAAATTGACCGTATCCGCCGAAAGCTTTAATTCTGACGTGTCGATCGTCTTGCCGGATTTGTCATAGAATTTTGGCACTGCCGAAACCGTCTGATCCTCGGAAATGCCATCCACATTGGCCGTTGCCGTGACGGTCTCTATTTTATTCACAATGCTCTTCGGCCCGTCCACCGTGATCACTTCCGGATCTGATTTCACCTGCGAAACGACATAGCCCGAGGCCGGCGTTCCGGTCGACCGGGCGTCTATCGTAAACTGGCTGGTCTGCAGATCGCCGAGCTTCAGACGGAGATAGTGAGGCGTGGCGGAAATAGAGACCGAGCCGGAATAATTCCTTGCGGAAATCGTGATAGGAATCTCATTATCATCTCCCAGATAGTTCATATCCGCTGTTGCCGTAAAGTCCTTGTTGGTCAGCTTCTGCTGAATGGTTCTCTTGGCCGTAACACGAAAGGAAACCGTCTGAGATCCAACGACTTCATAATACTTGCCTTGATCCGTCAGGGTCTGGGCATTGATGATCCGGACATTGGTGGTATACGTCTGCGTCGTTGAAGGGTTCTCAACGTTGACAACAAAAAACCAGGTCAGGATAGCGATCACGATGGCGCTGATCTTTAAGCCCAGATTATTCAGGAAGATCTGGTGGAGCCTTGCTTTGACTTTATTACTCATGGCCATCTCCTTCCTGCTTCTCGTTTTTGTCCTTATCTTTGGCCAGATCCTGGATCTGCTTCAGCATATCGGTCAACTGGTCGGCTGTAAGGTCATGATAGAGTTTTCCGTCTCTGGTAACGGAGATCATGCCGGTTTCCTCAGAAACAATGATGGTCGTTGCATCGGAGACCTCAGAGATACCAAGCCCGGCCCGGTGGCGGGTGCCCAGGGACTTGGAGATCTCCATGCTGTCACTTAAAGGCAGATAGCAGGTCGCTGCAACCACCCTGTCGCCACGAACGATCACGGCGCCGTCATGAAGCGGGGTGTTTTTCTCGAAAATATTAATGAGGAGCTGCCTTGTCACCAGGCCGTCGACCTCGATGCCGGTCCGGACATATTCGTTGAGCTGGATGTCACCCTCGATGACGATCAAAGCGCCGGTCTTCACGGCTCCCATTTCAAACGATCCTTTGACCAGTTCGGTCCTGGTCTTGTCGGAAAAGCGCCGGTCTGTATTTCTCCCGAAGTTAAAGGTAAAGATGCCGAAGATATTCTTCCTGCCCAGTTGTTCCAGGGCTTTTCGAAGTTCCGGCTGGAAAACGACGACCAGGGCGATCATTCCGAAATTCAAGAGGCGTTCGCCAAGCCATAGGATGGTCGACATGCGAAGCAGTGCGGCTACCAGGAAAAAGATCACAATAATGAGGATGCCGCGAAACAGCATCCAGGCCCTTGTGGACTTGATCCATTTTAAGAATTGATAGAGGAAGAAGGCAATGATAATGATCTCAGCGACATCGGTCACATGGATGTCCGGGATCCCCATCTGGAAGTAATCTTCCAGGAAACCTTCCACTTGCTGAATAAACTTGGTCAACGCAATACCTTTCAACTAATTAATTATTCGTGATCTTCTTGACCGTCTTCTTCTCCTTCGGCATATGAACCTTGGGAACGGCAGTCACATAGTAATAATAATCATCATCCTCGTACTGGACCTTCTCGATCCGGCGGTAGTTCAGATCCATGAAGAAATAGGTCATGACCAGTCCGATGGCGAGAGAGAGCAGATTGCCGAGGAGCAGGCCTCCGATATCATCCCGGTTCCCTGTGAAGAGGCAGCCGGCAAACATGATGACAAATTCCGCCAGAAGAGACGCTATGACCGCTATGACCCAGGAAAAGCGGATATGCGCCGTCCGAATCAGATAGGCGATCAGAAAAACCGCAATCACGGAAACCAGATAGAAGTAGAATTCCATATTCTGGAAAACCTGACTCATGAAGAGGTTCAGAAGGTTGCTATTGGACTGTTTGTCCGCCAAAAGTGCCTGATTATCCGATACGGTACGAATCATAAAGCTGACCAGACCGCCCACCACAATACCTGCGACATCGTTCAGCTGGCCCAGAAGTCCGTTTGCGACAGGAGTCATGAATGGAAGACCGATCTGTCGAAATACGGGAAGAAGGATCAATTCATAGCTGGCTTTGGACTGGTAATGTGACAGGATCAGCCCGCCAAGGCCCATGGTCATGGCAATGATCACAGCTGCCGGGATCGAGATCACGCTGATATGAAGGAGAAGAACCACCGTCAGAACCAGCATACAGCCGGAGAAGGGCAGAAAAATCGAAAGCAGAATGATCAGTCCGTTCAGCATTGTACTGCCAAACAGGCCATCCACCGGAAAAGACCGTAAGATTGCCGACATGCTGATCAGCATAATGACTGCGTTCCAGATCCTCCGGACCAGGTATTCATGACGTGATATAAAGGATCTCACAAGATCTCTGAACTGGATAAACTTTGGCATGCCTTGTCTCCTTATCTTGGGTTATATTTCTGATCGGGGGCTCTCCTGTTCCTCATCCTCATCGTACAAATCACGCAATTCGTTCATGAGCTTGTCAAAAGATGCTCGCTTGGTTTTCGCCCTGTCATAAGTCTTCCTGGCCTGGTGGCCGCTTGCCCGCATCAAAACAAAAAGAAAGAGGACATAGAAGACCAGTCCAAGGAAAAGGGCCATAAGCAATGTCGACGCGTGAATGGTCGTGATATAACGATAGAATACGAAGATCGAAACGGCCGCAAAGAGGACCAGATAGAGAAGTGTATCAATCACAAAGGACTGAAGCAGCCGCATGGAAACATAGTCTCTGGCGGTGTATTCTTCGGCGATTTCCAGATCCCTGTGATCCTTTTTATCGGAAAGCGCGATCTTCGTCATGAGTTTAACTCGTTTTTCATCCAGCATGGCTGTTTTCCCCTCTTGCTTCAGGTCTTTTGGCTGTCATTTTCTCTCCTGGAAAGAGTCATTCGCTTCAGGCCTTTTGGCTGTCATTTTCTCTCCCGGAAAGAGTCATTTGCTTCAGGCCCTTTGGCTGTAATGTCCTCGTCCGATGCAAATGCAGAGGATATAGATCTGCCCGGCCCCGGCCTCGCGGAGAACGGCGCTGACCGCATCCACCGTCGCCCCGGTCGTATAAATATCATCCACAAGTAATATTCTATTTAATTTTACATCACTTGCATGGCATTGAAAAGCACGAAAAAGTGCCTGTTTCCGCTCTTCGGGAGCTAATGTTTTCAAGGCCGGCGTGTCCACTTCCCGGGTCAAAATGTCCTCCCGGCACTCGCACCCCAGAAATTCTCCCAGTGCCCGCCCGAAGACCGCCGCCTGGTTGTATCCCCGGATCCTCTGCTTCTTTGCAAACATCGGCACCGGAATAATGACCGAGGGCCGGCCGATCATTCGAAGCCATCCTCTTAAATCGGGATTTTTCATGGCATCTTTGGCAAAGATCCGCCCGTACTGCCTTCGATTCGAGTACTTGAAACGGTAGATCGCCTGTTTCATGATCCCCTGATAAATGTAGACCGCTCTCCCGCTATCATAGACATGGGGATTTCTCCTGCAGTCGTCGCAGAGGATAGGAGCAGAGGCATTCCAGGCTTTCTCTCCCTGCCAGAGACAACTTGCCGATTTCCGGTCAGAATTTCTTGCCAATTCCCGAACCATGTTTGCGTCATTACTTGCTTGTTCCCGGTATGGGTCTTCCAGGTTTCCCAGGCTCAGCCGCTCAGCATTGACCTTCTTCCCGCACTTCATGCAGACCGGTCCGGAAACCAATTCAATTTGCGGTCTGCATTTCTCACAAAATCCGATGCCGGTGATTGGAACTAACTCATCGCAGCCCGGGCAGCGCGGTGGAAACAAGAGGTTCCCGGCCAGATCCAGGGTCTTGCCCCATGGTCCTTGCTGTAATCTCGATCGAGCGCCTGTTTTCTCTCTAATCCTTTCCAACACCTGCCCCCATAGGCCCGATCGACCGCCTGCCTTCTCTCTAATCCTTTCCTGCACCTGACTCCAAAGGTCTGCTTGCCTGCCTGCCTTCTCTCTTTTCATAACTCTCCCCCTCTGTGAAAATTTTATATTTGTAAGTCCTCTGCCCATTTGACAGCATTGACGAATCAAGCTATATTTACGATTGCCGGAACAATTCATAAGAGGTCATACGATGCATATCATGCGTAATTTTTTAAAACAAAATTCCAAACAGGCCAAGCGGGCAATGGCCCGAAATTCCCTTGCCAAAAGGGCCCTTGCCAGCGCCCTCTGCGGCATGCTTTCTGTCAGCCTTCTGGCAGGCTGCGCCGACAAGAAAACGAATTCCACGGCGAAATATAAACCGATCTCAGATTCGGATGATACCAACTATTCGATTGCCCTTCTTGCGACGGAATCGAACGACCGCACTTCCAGCATTCAGGCCGGTTTTCGCGATGCTCTGACAGACACGCTCGGCGAAAAGCACTACACGCTCACCATCCAAACCGCAGACGACCAGCATTCGGTATCTTCTCTGGCATCTCAGATTGTCAATGCCGGTTCCTCTGACGAAGAGAATGAGCTTCTCGGCTCGTCTTCCAAAGAAAACAAGACCTATGCCCTGCTTGCCGCCGAAGGCACATCTGCACTTACCGCGGCTTCAGAAAGCACTTCCAGTCTTCCTATCGTTGCCATGGATGTCTTAAATATCCGAAATACCCTGCACCTCCAGGGTGACAGTTGGAGCGATCCTACGAGCATGAACATCACCGGGATCTCATCGAAGATCCCCCTGGCGGACTATATTTCCATGATGATCGAAGCCACAAAGAATGTCACATCTGTCGGTCTGCTTTACAGCCCCGACGACAGCGACGCCATTGCCCAGAACGAAACCATGGAGACCTACCTGACCGAAGCCGGAATCCCCTGGAAGGAATACGAACTCCAGTCAACCATTGTTGCCAAGTCCGCTTTGAAAAATGCAACCCAAAGCGGCACTTCCAATGAAGTCATTCTGCCCAACAAGATTGTAGCGCCCAACTCTGTGGCTGGGACTTACAGTAGCCCGGAAGACCTCGTGGGCGCCGATCTTCAGGGATTGAATGACACTTCCAGTGCCCGGACGCCAAAGCAGTCAGACAACTGGTACAAGAGCCCCGCACAGGGTTCTACGGATCCCAATGCGGCCGGGACTACCGGCCTTCCTTCCCCTGCCCCGGCCCCTGTTACGGAGGAAAGCATCGCCGCAGCAAATACTGCGATCCTCCAGACAGCAGCCAGCGAATGCAGCGCTCTGATCCTTCCGCCCAACAGCTACTTAAGAGACCAGTCCAAGCTGATCTCCGACATCGGAACATCTGCCGGCGTTACGACCCTTGCCGGTGATCTGGATGCCGGAAGCAATATGGCCGTCACCATGTATCTCGACCCCTATGCCATTGGTTATGCCGCCGGCCAGCAGGTCTACCGGATCCTGGTTGGAAATGAAACCCCGGGCAACATGGAGATTGAATCCGTTCCCGGTTCCACCCTGGCCAAGCTCTATAATCCTGATGTCTGCCAGAAATTGCATCTGACACTCGGAAAATCCTTCCATTCGATTTCTGACTATCTGGCCGAACATCCATCCGGATCCACTACCGAGCGAATCACAAATGAAAATAGCTCAAAGAGCAAATAAATGTTCCTCCCCGAGAAGGTCTCGGGGAGGTTTTTTATTGCCCTTGTCGTGGCAGGTTCTCCAGAATCCGGTCTTTCAAGCCCGTATCCCGGCGCATTTCCGAAGCATTGGCGATCATGTTTCGGAAAACCCGGTCATCTCCAATAATGACAACACATTTCTTCGCCCTTGTCACCGCAGTATAAAGGATATTCCGGTTCATAAGAGGCTGAGGTCCGCTCAAAAGCGGGATCAGAACCGCCGGATATTCGGAGCCCTGCGATTTATGAATCGTCACAGCATAGGCCAACTCCAGATCCGACAACTCCTTCAGATCATAATCCACCAGCCGTTCATCATCAAAAGCCACGGTCATACTGCTGGTATAGAGGTTGATCTCCCTGATGATCCCCATATCCCCGTTGAAAACACCGCTGCCGCTATCCTGAACGATGCCGTTTTTCCCTTCGATCCGCCATTCTGTCTGATAGTTATTGTGGATCTGCATGACCTTGTCCCCCTCGCGGAAGATCCGATCTCCGCTGCCGAATTCCGCCTTATCGGGTCCCGGCGGATTCAGGCGCTCCTGAAAGACCTGATTCAGATGGTCCACACCGGTCAGTCCCTTCCGGGTTGGCGTCAGAACCTGCAATTCCAGCGGTTTCGCCCCGACATAGGCCGGCAGGTTGCCCTGGATATAATGCAGCATGAGTCCGATGATGGCATTGGCATCATAACGTTTCAGGAAAAAGAAATCCCGGCTCTTATTGTCCAGGCGGATCTCCTCACCATGATTGATCCGGTGGGCATTCATGACGATGTCCGACTCCGTCGCCTGGCGGAAGATCTTGTCCAGCCGGACGACCGAAAAGCAGCCGGAATCAATGATGTCCCTCAGAACATTTCCCGGCCCGACCGAAGGCAGCTGGTTCACATCGCCGACAAGAATCAACCTGGCCTCTGTCGGCAGGGCGCAAAGCAAGGCATGGAAGAGATAGATGTCCACCATAGACATTTCATCGATGATCACTACATCCGCTTCCAGAGGATTTGTCGAATTCCGCTCGAAGACATCCGCCCTTTCCCTCTCCCCGTCAAATGCAGACCCCTCTTTTCCCTCCTCTTGTCCACCTCCATGCACTTCCAGCATGCGGTGGATGGTCCTGGCCTCGTAGCCGGTCGCTTCGGTCATTCGTTTGGCTGCCCGCCCGGTCGGCGCAGCCAGCATGATGTCACAATCTTCTTTCCGGAAATATTCGATCATGGCCTTGATGGTCGTCGTCTTACCGGTTCCCGGTCCGCCGGTTAAAATGAAGACCCCGCGGCTGGCCGCCTGCCGCACTGCCTCTCTTTGCTTCTCATCGAGGTCGAGGCCGCTCTCCTGCATGGTTTCATCCAGCCGGCGCTCGAATTCCGGATCTTGTGCAGAGATTCTGCCCCGGTCCTGCTTTCCATCTTCTCTCAAAAAGGGTCCGGCTTGATGGTCAGGCACACGCCCTTCGAACCGGTCTGCCTTTTCATCCAAGGCCAGAAGCATACGGGCAGAAGATTCCTCCAGCCGATAGAGGGCTGTGGTATAGATCTCCTCGCCTTCCACGACACGGATTTTTTTGTCTACAAGAAGGCCATCCAAGATCTGGTCCAGATTGTCCACTTCCATGCCGAGAAGGTTCGTAAGGTCCCTTCGAAGATCGTCTTTCCTTAAGAAGGTGTGACCACGGCCGGCAGCCGTGTTCAAAACATAGAGGATACCACAGCGGGCCCGGTAGTCACTATCTGCCTGGATTCCGACCCGCTGGGCGATCTCGTCTGCGACGCGGAAACCGATCCCCCGAACTTCCTCTGCCATGCGGTAAGGATTGGTCTCCAGGACCTCCCTGAGGCCGATCCCATAAGTATCATAGATCCGAACAGCCAGATTGCCCTGGATCCCGTACTTGGCGAGATAGAGCATGGCCGCGCGGAGATCCCTTTTTTCGATCATCTGGTCTGATATTTCCATGGCCTTATTCATGGAGATCCCCTTCACCTCGCTCAGACGCTCGGGCTCCTCCTCCATAATACGGAAGGTGTCATCACCGAATTTTCGCACGATCCGGGCAGCCAGAGCCGGGCCGATCCCCTTGATGGCGCCGGATCCGATATAACGGCGGATGGCATCCCGGTCGGTCGGAATGGTCTCTTCATAAGACGTCATCTTGAACTGGCGGCCGTAATTCGCATGATCCACATATTCCCCATAGAGGTTCAGCGATTCGCCTTCAGAAACTGCAGGGAAGATCCCCGTTGCCGTGACCTCCAGTCCTTCTTCGGTCTTTATTTCTAAAACGGTATAACCATTATCCGCATTCCGGAAAATAATATTGGATACATAGCCGCTCAAACCCGGCGTCTGCTCCGCTTCCTGATTCCTTCTTGCCTCGTCTGCCATTTCTATTTCCTATTCTGTACTGACTACTCCCACGGGCAGCCCGTGGGTTTTACGCCGCAATTTATCACTGTTCTGCCAAAATTCATCTGCGATAGAGTCGAAACAAGATCCATTCCATCCTTCCATGGAAATTCTCGTTTCATCATGACTTATCTAAACGGTCGAAAAGTTAAAAAATCCCCCGGGCAGGGTTCTCCTGTGTCAGTCACTACAGGAGAGATCCCGTCCGGGGGGCAAATTGTTACTCGATATCCTTGTGGTCTCCGGCTAAGAACTCGATATACTTACCGGTTCCGATGGCAACGCAGGTCATAGGATCATCTGCTGTGATCGTATTGATGCCGGTACGCTCCTCCATCAGCTGTTCCAGTCCACGGAGCAGGGAGCCGCCACCGGTCAGAACGATTCCTCTCTCGGAGACATCGGCTGCAAGTTCCGGAGGGGTCTTCTCCAGTACGCTGTGAACAGCCTCTACGATCTGAAGGGTCGGCTCACGAAGGGCTTCCTCGGTCTCTTCGGAAGAGACTTCAATGGTCTTCGGAAGTCCGGTCACCAGGTTACGTCCTCTGACATCCATGGTCATCGGCTCAGGGAGCGGATAGCAGGTTCCAACCTGGATCTTAATATCTTCTGCGGTACGCTCACCAATCAGGATATTGTGCTTCTTTCGCATATAACGGACAATGGCTTCGTCGAAGTCATCTCCGGCAATCTTAATCGATGTAGAGACAACGGATCCACCCAGAGAAATCACAGCGATATCTGCAGTACCACCACCGATATCTACGATCATATTGCCGCAAGGTCTGGAAATATCGATTCCTGCGCCAATGGCTGCGGCGATCGGCTCTTCAATGATGGAAACCTCTCTTGCGCCGGCTGCATATGTCGCATCTTCAACGGCACGTTTCTCGACCTCGGTAACACCTGACGGAACGCAGACCGAGATCCGCGGTTTCCGATAAGACTTCCGGCCCAGTGCCTTCTGAATGAAGTACTTGATCATCTTCTCTGTTACGGTGTAATCAGAGATAACACCCTGACGTAAGGGACGAACAGCTACAATATTACCCGGAGTACGTCCGAGCATAAGACGAGCTTCTTCACCGATTGCCTTGATCTTATTCGTATCACGATCAAAAGCAACAACCGACGGTTCCTTTAATACAACGCCCTTCCCCTTAACATAAACGAGGATGCTGGCGGTTCCAAGATCGATTCCGATATCAGTTGATACCATTTGGATGGCTCCTTTCAAGTGGTCAATGAAATTGTGGGATATGATTCAGCCGGATGCTTGCGAAAATCTCATATCTATGCCGATCCGGACTTCTATCCATCCTTTCTGATCTGCATTTCATGCTCTATCCGACAAGTTTTCATCCTGGCGTATCAGGCTTATGGTTCAGTGCACCCAAAAACGCACTATGAACATATTATACCCACTTTCGGGCTAAATTCAACCACCAAACCGCCAGTTCGCCCCTTTCCACTCCATTCTCTCAAATACCCGGATCCGTTATTTTGTATCTTACAGTCATTTTGCCATGATGTTTGTTACAAAAGGGAATTTAACGATCAGTTCCTTGTCTTTGTGAACTACTCCAACTTAATACTTCGTATTTGAAGTCGGAGCTTCCTGTTTCAGCCACTACTGCGTTCCTAACAAGTTACCTTGTTGGCTCGTCTTATACAATGTCCACAGGCGTAAATTCGGATAGTTCCTACCCTATTGTTTATAGTTACGCTGATTCCAAGATTCTTAATCCTTCTGCCTTGATATTGATAGCGGCATTCCAATCCCTATCTATTCCTTTGTGACCGCAATGAGGACAATCCCATTTACGGATTTTAAGGTCTTTGAGATTTTCATTCCTATATCCGCACCAATGACAGAGTTGAGAACTTGGAAACCATTTATCTACCTTTACCAGATAACCACCTCGGTCTTTTAGTTTGTATTCCAAGAAGTTTACAAACATTCCGTAGCCATTATCTAAAGTAGCTTTTCCATTTCCGAAGCCTTTATTCGCCATAGACCTCATATTCAGATTTTCTACGCATACACAAGTGTACTGATTGGCTATCTCAGTTGACTTCTTATGTAGAAAATCTTTTCTTTGATTGGCTATGTGTCTATGTATCTTGGCTATTTTCTTTTGTTGTTTACGATAATTATTACTACCAATCGTCTTGTGTCTCAGCTTACGTTGTGACTTTGCTAACTTATCTTGCGACAATCTAGAGTAATGTGGCATATCACAGTCATTACCATTGCTATCTACATATAACCCATCTGATTTATAATCCAAGCCTAATGTACTCTTTGATGTTACAGGAGCATCTGATTCCTTGGTTTCATACTCAAATAAAATAGATACTTGGTATGTATTATCCCTATTTTGAGTGATTGTAGCTGATTTAAGTTTCCAATCTTTATTCGGTTTTCTGTGTATTTTAGCTTTTACTTTCCCTAACTTGGGCAGTTTGACATAATCATCACCAATTTCTATGTTGTTATTCGTAAAGTTCGTTGTGTATGTTTTCTTTGCTTTATGTTTCTTCTTATACTTAGGATAACCGCCTTGTTTTTTAAAAAATCTGTCAAAACCATCAGCCAAATGGAAAATTGCATTGTTTAGGGCAAATTTATCAACTTCCTTTAGGAATAAAAAATCTTTCTTTAGATGTTGGGTGCAGTAATTATTCGCTGCCAGTTTGGATAGATGTTTTTCTCCATTCTTATATCGTTCTTGTTGTACACTAAGCATCTGATTATACACAAACCTGCAACAGCCAAAAGTCTTTTGGCATAATTCAGCTTGTTCTTTATTTGGGTATATAGCGTAAACATAGGCTTTATTTGCCATAAGACTTCTCCTTTCCGTAAGATTATAGTTGTTGACGGTGCTACCCCCTCCCTACTTCGTTGAGGAAGGGGATTGCGCACCTGTTTCCAGTTCAACTATATCTATCACAATCTGATCAGACTCCCCTGCGATTCTCTCATTCCATACGAAGATCCCATCCATTCCATTTTGTAATAAATAGTAATAATTATTATTTATTTTATGAATCGTTCACAGAATGTTCACAATTTCTTATTTATCAGAGCATAGTATAAAGGTGTACTAGCTGACAGGCTAATATAATTTTTCATAACTCCGCCACGGGACGCACATCCCGTGGCACTCCCCGTTTACAGAAGCCGCCCCATTGATCTTTGAATCGGTGGGGCGGTTTTTTACATTCCTTTATGATTTTGTTTTCACCGGCTTATTTCGTATTTGTCCCCTTCAAATACTTCTTCAGATACTGCCCGGTATAGCTCTCCTGAATCGAAACGATCTCCTCCGGCGTTCCGGTTGCCACAATGGTTCCGCCGCCGTCACCACCTTCCGGCCCCAGATCAATGATATAGTCGGCCGTCTTTATGACATCGAGATTGTGTTCAATGACCACAACGGTATTTCCGCTGTCCGACAGCTTTCTTAAGATCTCGACCAGCTTATTGACATCTTCGAAATGCAGACCGGTCGTTGGCTCGTCCAGCACATAGATCGTCTTTCCTGTCCCGCGGCGGCTAAGCTCAGTCGCCAGCTTGATTCTCTGGGCTTCTCCTCCGGACAGCTGAGTCGAGGGCTGACCGAGCCGGATGTAGCCCAGACCCACATCATAGAGGGTCTGGATCTTCCGTGAGATGGATGGAATATTCTGGAAGAAATCCAATGCCTCTTCCACGGTCATATTTAAGACGTCATAGATGGACTTGCCCTTATATTTCACCTCCAGCGTCTCTCTGTTATAACGCTTTCCATGGCAGACTTCACAGGGGACATAGACATCCGGAAGAAAGCGCATCTCGATTTTCTTGATGCCGTCCCCGCTGCAGGCCTCGCATCGGCCGCCCTTGACATTAAAAGAAAACCTTCCCTTGGAATAGCCTCTTGCCTTGGCATCCGGCGTTCCGGCGAAGAGTTCCCGGATCATATCGAAAACGCCTGTATATGTTGCAGGATTCGACCGCGGTGTCCGGCCGATCGGAGACTGGTCTATATTTATGATCTTATCCAGCTGCTCGGCTCCAATCAGCTTACGGAATTTGCCGGGGATGGTTCGTGCTCTGTTGAGCTTTCTGGCCAGGGCCTTATAGAGGATCTCGTTGATCAAAGACGACTTTCCGGAGCCGGAGACACCGGTCACAACCGTCATGATCCCTAAGGGGATCTTGACATCGATATTCTTCAGATTGTGTTCTTTCGCACCCTCGATGGTCAGCCAGCCGGTCGGTTTGCGGCGGATCTCTGGCACCGGCACCGCCCGCTTCCCCGAAAGGTACTGGCCGGTGATGGACTTGGGGTTCTTCATCAGATCCTCCGCCGTTCCCGTTGCCACGATCTCGCCGCCGTGCTCGCCGGCGCCCGGGCCCACATCCACTATGAAATCGGCCGCCCGCATGGTGTCCTCGTCATGCTCGACCACGATCAGGGTATTGCCCAGGTCGCGAAGCCCTTTCAAGGAAGCCAGAAGCTTGTCATTGTCCCTCTGATGGAGACCGATCGATGGCTCGTCCAATATATAAGCCACACCAACCAGACCGGAACCGATCTGGGTAGCCAGACGGATCCGCTGCGTCTCACCGCCGGACAAAGTCGCCGTTGCCCGGGACAGAGACAGGTAGTCCAGTCCGACATCCTTCAGAAAACGTACCCTTCCCTTGATCTCCTTCAAAATCGCATCGCCGATCAGATGCTGCTGGGGGGAAAGCTTCAGGTCTTCGAGCCAGGGGCCCAGATCCCGGATGGCCAGAGTCGTCACTTCATAGATATTTTTGTCGCCGACCGTTACGGCCAGAGAAGACGGCTTCAGCCTCTGCCCATGACAGGTCCGGCACTCATCCATGACCATGAATTCCTCATAGGACTGACGCGCCGCATCGGAAGAAGCCTCCCGGTAACGGCGGTGCATATCACTGATCAATCCTTCGAACTGAACCATATAAGTGCCCTCGGACCGCTGGCCCTTGTAATGCACGGCCACAGACTTTGGAAATCCGTGGAGAAACATAGACCGGATCGATTCATCCAGTTCTTCGTATGGCGTATCCAGCGAGAAGTCATAGGCTTCGGAAAGCGCCACGAGAAGTGCATGGGTGAAACTGTCTGACTTCGAAGAGGACTGCCAGCCCGGACACTGTACGGCTCCCTGATTAAAGGACAGCGTTTGATCCGGAATCATCAGAGATTCATCGAATTCCATATGGTAACCCAGGCCGGAGCATTCCGGACAGGCACCGAAAGGATTGTTGAAGGAGAAGGACCGGGGCTCGATCTCATCAATGCTGATCCCGCAATCCGGGCAGGAGAAGGAATCCGAGAAATTCAAAGTATCTCCATCTACGACCTGCACCTGGAGGAGGCCATTTGCAAGTTTCAAAACATTTTCGATGGAATCCGTCAGACGCTTTTCGATCCCCGCCTTCACCACAAGGCGGTCTACAACGATCTCAATATTGTGCTTTTGGTTTTTATTTAACTGGATCTCATCTTCCTGGAGCTCGTACTGACTGCCGTCGATAATGGCCCGGACATAGCCGGATTTCCTTGCTCTCTCCAGAAGTTTCTCATGGGTGCCCTTCCGTCCGCGAACGACCGGGGCAAGAAGGAGGATCTTGGTCCGCTCGGGAAGTTTCATGATCTGGTCCACCATCTGATCGACGGTCTGCCGCTGAATGACGCGGCCGCAGTTGGGGCAATGGGGAATGCCTGCTCTGGCATAGAGGAGCCGGAAGTAATCATAGATCTCCGTTACGGTTCCAACCGTGGATCTGGGGTTGTGGTTGGTCGACTTCTGGTCAATGGAGATGGCCGGAGGCATCCCTTCAATCTTGTCCACATTCGGTTTCTCCATCTGTCCCAGAAACTGGCGGGCATAGGAGGAGAGAGACTCCATATAACGGCGCTGGCCCTCTGCAAAAATTGTATCAAAGGCCAGGGAGGACTTCCCGGACCCGGACAAACCTGTAAAGACGGTAAAGCTGTCCCGGGGAATATCCACGGAAACATTCTTCAGATTGTGCTCATTGGCTCCCCGGACTTTAATATATTTGACGTTCTTCTTATCCATTCTTCCTGCTTTCTTATGGGATGATCTGCGCGATTTGGTTTCCTTGCTTCGCTGCTCCTGCCAGGCGCTACTTCCACCATGCTATGACATGCATTATTCTCGTGGTACTTTCGATCTATTTTTGATAGGGCTTACCCCTGTCTCAGTGCCTGGTTCGACGGCGTTTTCCACCAGATGCCTTCCGGTCCGCCTGGTCCACTTCCAGGTCACGCAGCATATTCTTGACCTCGATCAGGCGGTCCCGGTATTCGGCTGCGATCTCAAAATTCAGATCTGCCGCGGCATCGTCCATCTTCTTCTTGTACTTGTCAGCCAATTCCTGAAGCTCAGACAGATCCATATCTTCCGGTTCTTTGGAGAAGGTCTCCTTCTCTTCCTTTGCCAGGGCCTTGGAAACCGACATCACTTCACGAACCGCCTTCTGAATCGTGGTCGGCGTAATGCCATGGGCTTCATTATAGGCTTTCTGAATGCTTCGTCTCCGGTTGGTCTCATCGATTGCTGCCCGCATGGAATCCGTAATGGTATCGGCATACATGATGACATGTCCTTCGGAATTTCGTGCCGCCCGGCCAATGGTCTGGATCAGAGAGGTCTCCGACCGGAGGAAGCCTTCCTTATCCGCATCCAATATGGCAACCAGAGTGATCTCCGGTATGTCCAGTCCCTCTCGAAGAAGGTTGATTCCAACCAGGACATCGAAGACATCCAGCCTTAGATCCCGGATGATCTCTGCACGTTCCAAAGTGTCGATATCCGAATGGAGATACTTGACCCGAATGCCGAGTTCCTGCATATAAGTGGTCAGATCCTCTGCCATCCGCTTGGTCAAAGTCGTGATCAATACCTTATGGTGGTTCTTGGTTTCCTTCTTGATCTCAGAAATCAAGTCATCGATCTGGCCCTCGACCGGCCGCACGGAAATTTCCGGATCCAGAAGTCCGGTCGGCCGGATGATCTGCTCTGCCCGAAGCATCTCATGCTCCTTCTCGTAATCGCCGGGAGTCGCCGAAACGAAGAGCATCTGGTCAATTTTCTGCTCGAATTCCTCGAACTTCAGCGGTCGGTTATCCATCGCTGATGGCAGACGGAAGCCGAAATCTACCAGGGTCTGCTTTCGGCTTAAATTTCCGAAATACATACCGCGGAACTGGGGCAGGGTAATATGAGACTCGTCCGCAATGATGAGATAGTCATCGCCGAAATAGTCCAGGAGGCACATGGGCGGCTCGCCCGGTTTCTGGCTTGTCATATGGCGGGTGTAATTCTCGATGCCGGAGCAGAAGCCGGTTTCCCGCAGCATCTCAATATCGAAATTGGTCCGCTCTGCAATTCGCTGGGCCTCGATCAATTTGCCCTCGTGCTTAAAATATTTGACCCGTTCCTCTAATTCTTTCTCGATGGAATCACAGGCCTTGTTCATGGTTTCCTGGGGAACGACATAGTGAGAGGCCGGGAAGACCGGGGCATGAGTGACTTCTGATTTAGCAGTCTGGTTGACCGGGTCCATCTCTAAGATCCGGTCGATCTCGTCGCCGAAAAATTCCACCCGATAGAAGTAATCCGAGGTCGTCGCCGGGAAAATGTCGAGCACATCGCCGTGAACCCGGAAGGTGCCACGGGTGAAGTCCATGTCGTTTCGGATGTACTGCATGTTGATGAGGGAGGAGATGACCTGATCCCGGTCGATCTCCATGCCCGGACGCAGGCTGACCATCATATTCTCATAGTCATCCGGCGAACCGATGCCGTAAATGCAGGAAACCGAGGACACAATAATGACATCCTTCCTCTCGGACAAAGATGCGGTCGCCGAGAGACGGAGCTTATCGATCTCGTCATTGATAGCCGAGTCCTTGGCAATATAGGTATCGGTCGATGGCACATAGGCCTCCGGCTGGTAATAATCATAGTAGGAGACGAAATATTCCACGGCATTTTCCGGGAAGAACTCCTTCATTTCCCCATAGAGCTGGCCGGCCAAAGTCTTGTTATGGGAAATGATCAAGGTCGGTTTCTGCAAGGCCTGGATGATATTGGCCATGGTAAAGGTCTTTCCGGATCCGGTGACACCCTGGAGGGTTTCAAACTGGTTTCCTTCCCGAAAGCCCTGAACAAGTTTGTCTATGGCCTGAGGCTGATCTCCGGTTGGTTTATATTTCGAATGAAGTTGAAACTGCATTTTTTGCTCCTTCGAGAAAATGCTATTTGTGTCACAAGTCCTGTTTACCAGTCATTGATGCTGTCGTTTCACTATTCTGGCACCCGAATAATGCTATGCGTGTCAGAAGTATTGTTTACCAGTCATTGATGCTGTCGTTCCACTATTCTAGCACCCGAATGTATGTTTGTCATCTGCTTACAGGCGGATTTCATTCTTATTTAATATCTAAAAGGGGCCTAAAAAAGGCGAGTGCCCTTTGCACTCGCCTTTCTTCATTCTATTCTGCAAATCTGCCGTGGCAATTCTTATACTTCTTGCCGGATCCGCAAGGGCAGGGATCGTTGGGGTAGATCTTCTTTGCCTTGCGGCGCTTGGGTCCGCGGACATCCGGGCCTTCTTCCTTATTGGTTGCTGTCTCTTTGGCAACCTCTTCCCGCTCGATCTTCTTTTCTACACGGATGCGGAAGAGCATCTGAACAGTATCATGCTTGATGGCGTCGTTCATCTCATCCATCATGTCATAGGAAATCATCTTGTACTCGTCGACCGGATTTCTCTGACCATAAGCCTGGAGACCGATTCCCTGCTTGAGCTGTTCCATGTCATCGATCTCATTCATCCACTTCTGATCGATCACACGAAGAAGAACGACACGCTCGACTTCACGGAACTGCTCGGGATCCGGGAATTCGGCTTCCTTGTCGTTATAATATTTCTCGGCACGCTCATAGATCTTATCGGAGAGGTCGCTTGCTTTCTTGACATCTGAAAGGTCCTCTTCCCGAATCGGCTGGAGGGGAAGGACATCCAGAAGGAGGTTATTGAGTTCGTTCAGATCCCAGTCTGCCTTCTCGACATCATCCGAGCAGACCTTGGCAATATCCTGGTTTATGATATCCCGTGTCATGCTCTGGATCTGGGACTTCATATTTTCTCCGGCCAGGACCCGTCTTCTCTGCTTATAGATCATCTCACGCTGTTCGTTCATGACCTGATCATATTCGAGCAGGTTTTTACGAATTGCGAAGTTATTGGACTCGATTTTCTCCTGGGCCCTCTCGATTGCGGAAGAAAGCATCTTGTGCTGAATCCTCTGGCCTTCCGGAACACCGAGATTCTCGAAGACTTTGATCAGACGTTCCGATCCGAAGAGCCGCATCAGATCATCCTCCAGGGAAATGAAGAACTGAGATTCACCCGGATCTCCCTGTCGTCCGGAACGTCCGCGCAGCTGGTTATCAATTCGACGGGATTCATGGCGCTCGGTTCCGACGATCTTCAGGCCGCCGGCTGCTCTGGCGTCATCGTCCAGCTTGATATCGGTACCACGGCCTGCCATGTTCGTCGCAATGGTAACGGCTCCATGTTTTCCGGCTTGGGCAACAATGGCAGCTTCTTTCTCATGATACTTGGCATTCAGAACTTCATGCTGAATTCCTTCCCGGCTCAACATTCTGGACAGGAGTTCGGAAACATCGATATTTACGGTACCGACAAGGACCGGCTGTCCCTTTTCGTGGGATTTCTTTACTTCTTCGACGACCGCTTTATATTTCTCAGCCTTGGTCTTATAAACAGCATCTTCGTGGTCGACACGGATGACCGGCTTATTAGTCGGAATGGTGACAACGTCCATGCCGTAGATATCACGAAATTCCTGCTCTTCGGTCGCTGCGGTACCGGTCATGCCGCCCTTCTTATCGTACTTGTTGAAGAAGTTCTGGAAGGTGATCGTTGCAAGCGTCTTGGATTCGCGGTTGACCTTGACATGTTCCTTGGCTTCGATTGCCTGATGAAGTCCGTCGGAATAACGGCGGCCCGGCATGATTCGTCCGGTAAAACCATCAACGATCAGAACTTCGTTGTCTTTGACTACGTAATCTTCATCCCTCTTCATCAAATTATGCGCACGAAGGGCCAGAATAACGGTATGCTGGATCTCCAGATTCTCCGGATCCGCAAGGTTGTCGATGTGGAAGAACTGCTCGACCTTCTTCACACCCTGCTGAGTCAGAGTGACAAACTTGTCCTTCTCATTGACGATATAATCGCCGGTCTCCTTCTGTTCAACGCCCATGATGGCATCGATCTTGGAAAACTCAGGCAGGTCCTCCCCTCGCTTCATCTGGCGGGCTAAGACATCACATAATTCATAGATCTTGGTGGATTTCCCGCTCTGGCCGGAAATGATAAGCGGAGTCCGTGCTTCATCGATCAGAATGGAGTCCACCTCATCGATGATGCAGTAATGCAGACCTCGCTGAACTTCGTCTTTCTCATAGACAGCCATGTTGTCTCGGAGGTAATCGAATCCCAGCTCGTTATTGGTAATGTAAGTGATGTCGCAGTTGTAGGCTTCCTGACGCTCTTCCTTGTCCATAGAATTCAGGACACAGCCAACAGTCAGACCCAGGAAACGATGGACCTGACCCATCTCATCCGCGTCTCGTTTTGCCAGATAGTCATTGACGGTTACAACATGAACGCCTTTGCCTTCCAGGGCATTTAAGTAGGAGGGAAGGGTTGCCACCAGGGTCTTTCCTTCACCGGTACGCATCTCGGCGATTCGTCCCTGATGAAGAATTATGCCGCCCATCAGCTGAACCTTGAAAGGCTCCATACCAAGTACTCGCTTGGCGGCTTCCCGAACGGTTGCGAATGCTTCCGGCAGAAGCTGATCCAGAGTCTCTCCCTTGGCCAGGCGGTCCTTGAATTTCTGGGTTTGTCCCTGCAGTTCTTCATCTGACATTGCCTGCATGGTTGGCCGCAATTTCTCAATCTTCTCAACGGTCGGCATGATCCGCTTTAATTCATGATCGGAATGCGTGCCGAAAATCTTCGTCATAAGTCCCATTGAATGCTAATCTCCTTTGTCACTTGATCCTTATATGCTTACATCTCAATCAACTGCTGTGATTGTCTCTTGTGATTGTTTCTTCTAATTGTCTCTTGTGATTGTCTCTTGTGATCATCACTTGGGATTGTCTCTTGTGATCACCTCTTGTGATCGTCTCTTGTGATCTCAAGCCCTATTCTTTGTATTTTAACACGCTCATTATGGCAGGGCAACAGCTCAGTCTTCTTTGAAAATTCGATATAGAAAAACTTTTTAATTTCATGCGTGTTCTTTTCCGGAAATGCCCCAAATTCAGCCTCAAAATTCGATATACAAAATCTTTTGAATTTCATGCGTGTTTTTTTTCGGAAATGCCCCATATTCAGCCTCAAAATTCGATATACAAAATCTTTTGAATTTCATGCTATGGAAATGGCCAAAAAAGGCGCATCATTTTAAAAAGATTTTCTATATCGAATATTACGGCCTGATTTTAGGTTCCAGACTTTCTGAAAAGCGCATCATTTTAAAAAGTTTTTCTATATCGAATATTGCATCCTGATTTTAGTTTCCAGATCCTGAAAAGCGCATTGTCTTGAAAAATGTTCTATATTGAATTCTTGAATTGCTGCAGAGTTATCTGAAATAAACCATATTAGTTTTCAATAGTTTATCATCATCTAATGTATACAATATATTTGCAGAAAATTTATTGACAAAATTAAAAAGGGATTGTAAGATACAGGTACAAACAGAAAAGGAAAGCTTAAACTTCTTAAAGTTTTCCGGAGGTCATAAGAAATATTTAGAAAGCCTCCGTTAAGTATATTTCCTTTTCAACTATCGAAATACATTATAAAGGAGGAGATACCACCTGAAGTCCTAATGTAATACCCTAACCGGAACGGCCGGTATAAGCCGCGAATCCTGTTTCTTTCGAAGAATTCGAAAGAGCCCTCAAATAGGAACTATTTCAGTTCATTGAATTACAAAGCTGCGGGGCACTCAAAACAGAGAACGAATGATGCAGGAGTGAAATCCAGAAATGAAGTAAGGTAAAGGCAGGTAACTGGAAAACAATAATGAGGTTAAACCGTTGAATAGTACAACTGAATATGGGATGAAATAGGCGGGACGTCGAATGGTGTAAGTTCGAAGTCCCGCCTATATTTTATCTGTCAAGAAAACAATTTCACAATGTCCTTAAGGATAAGAAGTCATTTATGACAAGAATTCCTTAATGATAATAATGATAAGAAGTCTTTTATGATAAGAAGTCCTTATTGAAAGTCCTTATTGCTAAGAAGTTCTTAAGGATAAGAAGTCCTTAATAACTTAATAATAAGAATTCCCTAATGTTAAGAATCTGAATCTTCCACTCAGTCTTCTACCAGGAAATCACTTCTGTGCCGTCTTCGGTTACAAGAACCTGAATCTCCCACTGGGCGGAAGGCTTGCCATCTACTGTGTAGACTTCCCACTCGTTCTCAGGATCCGTAAAAATTGCCGGACTACCCATATTGACCATGGGTTCGATCGTAAACATCATACCAGGCACAAGAAGCATATCCTCTCCGGCATTGGTACAGTAGCTGACCCAGGGTTCCTCATGGAACTCCACACCAACGCCATGGCCGCCGATCTCCTGAACCACTGAATAGCCATTCTCTTCAGCATGCTTATGCACCGGTTCTGCCATATCGCCGAGAAAACTCCAGGGTTTCGTTGCCTTCAGTCCAAGCTCAACGCATTCATGTGTGACGTCGACGAGCTTCTTGACCGCAGGGTCTACATTTCCTATACAGAACATACGGGATGAATCGGAGAAGAAACCATCCTTGATCGTAGAGGCATCCACATTGATAATATCGCCGTCTTGCAGAATCACGTCTTCGGATGGGAAGCCGTGGCAAACCTGATCATTGACCGAAGTGCAAACGCTGTAGGGGAAGCCCTCGTAGTTCAGAGGTGCAGGGATCCCGCCCATGGAATAGGTCACATCGTTTACGATGTCATTGATCTCCTTGGTACTCATGCCGACATGAATTGCTTCAGCAACCGCATCGAGGACAGCAACATTGATCTTCGCGGATTCGCGGATCTTCTGGATCTGCTCCTCATTTTTGATCAGATTTCGCGATGGAACTGTATGTCCCTCAAGTGCATATCGATAGATCTTCTTATCAAATGCTTCATGGCATTGCTTATATTTCTTGCCGGATCCACACCAGCAAGGATCATTACGTCCAATTTTTTTATCTGCCATTATTACTTCTTCCTAAGACTTATAAACATCTTTTTCTATGAGTGCAAAATGCCTTTTGCCACTCATTTGTATACGAATCAAATGCAAAGCAAAATGTTTTACCGGTCCAAATTCAGACCAATACCAGCACCGTTATCAGCATCAATATCAAATATCACCGGCTCAAATCCAGACCAGAATACAACAGAATTACAGTCTCCGAATGGCCAGGATCTCGTGGCAAAAAACCGAGCGGTTACAGGTGATACCGGCACTCGTACTCTGAGCTTCTACGATTTTTCCGCCACCTGCATAGATAGCCACATGCCCACTATAGCAGACAATATCACCCGGCTGCATATTATCAACAGATACAGCCTGACCGACCGATCGGAAACTACCTGATGTATAACGTGTGCTCAACTTACCGAAATGCTGGAATACTGAGGAAACAAAGCCAGAGCAGTCAGCGCCATTCGTCAGGGATGTGCCACCCCAGACATAAGGATTGCCCACAAACTGCATAGCATAGGACACAACCGCACTGCCGTTTACACTAGAGGAAGGATTGCCACCTGCAGGGCTTCCGGCATGACTCGGTTTACCGGCAGTCGTTGTCTGAGATCCTGCATTATTTGCCTGGTTTCTATTTCTCGCCTCTTGTGCAGCCGCTGCAGCTGCAGCTTTTCTGGAAGCTTCCTCATTTGCCTTCCTTTGGGCCTCTTCTCTGGCCTTCCGTTCTTCCTCAGCTTTACGCGCTGCCTCAGCCTGAGCCTCAGCAAGCTCGCTCTCAATATTTCCCTTCTGTGCTTGCAGATTGGAAATGGTTGTATTCAGCTCATTCTGCTTGGAAGAAAGCTGACTCTGCTTGGATTCCAAAGATGCTTTGGCCTCCTGGAGCTGTTTCTGATAAGACTTGGTTGCATCTACTGTCTCCTGGTATTCATCCAGCTGGGTCTTATCATAATTGTAAACAGACGTCACATAATCGACCCGGTTCAGGAAATCCGAAATGCTCTTGGATCCAAGAATCACGGACAGCATGTTGCTGCTGGCCCCGGACTCGTAGGTATCCTTCATTCTTTCCTTAATCGCTTCCTTCTGCTGTTCCACCGCCTCTTGAGCCGCCTGCAGATTGACTTCCGTGTCACTGATCTCATTCTGTTTGGATGCAATCTGACTGCTCAGATCCTGCACTTCAGCCATCAGAGAAACCAGTTGACTGTTGGCGGAATTCAGATTGCTGTCGATCTGATCCTTATCCTTCTGGATATCCGTTACCGATCTGGCAGCCTGAACTTTCCCGGCCTTTTGAGGTAAAACGGAAACGGTAAGCGTGATGGCCAGAACAGAAGAAATTGCAATTGCCGACACCTGCTTGATCCTGTTTTTAAGCAATTTAAAACTCCTTTATCTAAATACAAAAATACAAAAAAACAAATAGAAGGACTCTCATGAACGAAAAGTACCTTTTCAACTCATTGACAATTACGCTTCGTTTCGTGCAAGCACGAATGCGAAAAGCCTTTCGGCCCTGACATTTTCATATTATAACACCCCTTGCAAGGCCGGCAACAGCCTTGTCATAATATTATTGCATTTTTTTCGTACTTTCTTACATTTCTTACAGAAATATAAACCGATGCCAGTGAATCCCTATTATCTTAATAAGAGCTTCTTTTGGAAATTACGATGGAAATCACGATATTTCTCATTGCAAGACAAAAAGGTCAAAAAATAAGGGCTCATGAACAAGACCTGTTCACATGCCCTTATTATTATCAGCAAAGCCGCTTCCGGACATTCTTCTTTCGGCGCCAGCAAAGCCACATCCGTAAGCCCTTCCTCCGGCATCAGCAAAGCCGCATCCGAATGTCCTTGGTGATGATGTCTGTGTAGCTGAAGGAAAGCAGCTGTTCCGGACTATTTTCATTTTCGCCATCGATCTCGATCGTGAAAACAGAAGGATAAGCTTCCTTGATCACGCCTCTCTGGATATCGACCTTATTTCTACCGCGATCCAGACAGATCTCAACTCTGCTGCCACACTGCTCCGCTACGGACTCCCGCACCATATCAAATTGAGAACGTTCCATCGTTATGTCTCCTCCTTAGTCTGCATTGTACCACTGACAAGTCATACACTCCTGCAAAGGCCGGACATAGTCTGAAAATCAGGCCTGACTCCTTGCATCCCTAAAAAATACTGCTTTATTCTAGCACAGTATGACAGTTCTGTCAAAATTCAGCCACTAGCGAGTCGCATTTCCTTCGTGAAACATTTCATGAAATTTCGCACAGCTATGCACGTTTCACGGAAATGTAAACCAAGTTGTCAGTACTCCTCTGCCACGCCCTCTGTTCAAGCCCTATATCAACTATGATATAATAAGACTCGTCCTATGGACTTGCTATAGCAGGAACAATGCTCTTTCATCCCTTCCTGCTAATCTGAGTCAGTCGCTAATTTGAGCCGCCAATTTCAGGCGGAGGAATGGAGATCATTATGATTCGTGCTATCCTTGCGCTTTTATTTGCAATTTTATTTCTGATCCTGTCATTACCGATTTACGCTGTGACAGCTCTTCTCAGAAAGAAGCATCCCCTGGCCATCGACCGTTTCTCACAGGATCTGGTCTGTTGGGCATTAGGAGTGATCAAGGCCATCTGCTGCGTTGATCTCGAGGTCAAGGGGCAGGAAAATTTGCCGGAAGACCAGTCTGTTCTCTACATTGCAAACCATGCCAGCATTTTCGATGTGATCCTGGTCTACCCCCTGCTCCCCGGGCTGACCGGTTTCCTTGCGAAAAAGGAGCTTGGAAAAGTGCCCAGCCTGAATCTCTGGCTGAAGCGGATCCATGGTCTCTTCCTGGACCGGAAGGATCCCAAACAAGGACTGAAAACCATCCTGACTGCCATTGAGCAAGTCAAAAACGGCGTATCGGTCTTCATTTTCCCGGAAGGCACAAGGACCAGGGACGGAAAGCTCGGCGAATTCAAGGCCGGTTCCTTCAAGGTTGCCAGCCGAAGCAAATGCCCCATTGTCCCGATCGCGATCGAAAACACCGCGGACATTGTCCGAAAGCACATTCCTTTCGTAAAGACCACACACGTGACCATCACCTTTGGAAAACCGATTCTCATGGATGAGCTCGACGCCGACCAGAAAAAGCACATCGGGTGCTATGTCCAGGCCATCGTTCAAGACATGCTGGATCACGCCTGAAATATCGCCCAATCTGACATTTTCCTCATCGCCCAATTTCATCACATCCGAACTGACTGCTCCCACGGGCAAGCCTGTGGGTTTTACGCCGCAATTTATAACTATTTGCCAGGACAAGAAGAGGCCCCGGGCAGTTCTGAAGACTTGATCCGAACTGCCTGGGGCCTGAATCATATAAAATTCCAAGAAACTACTTCACACCCTTGGCACCCTTGGATCCGCCCAGTGCTCCGGCAGCCAGAATATTGGTATCAAAAGTGAAGGTCAGCTCGCTGTCACGTCTTGCCCGTTTCAAAGCAAGCTCGATCAGGCGGGTCAGCATATCCGTATACTTCAGGCCAACCGGCTCCCAGAGATAGAAGGACAGGGATCCCGGAATGGTATTGATCTCATTGAAATAGAGCTTATTGGTATCTACATCGATCATAAAGTCCATCCGAGCTACGCCGCTGCAGCCCAGAGCCATGAAGGACTTGACGGCAAGCCTCTTGACTTCCTCATACAGATCTGAAGGGATATCAGCCGGGATCTTCCGGGAGACAGAAGCCATTCCCTTGGATCCGCCGGACTTGGTACCATTACTCTCATACTTATCCTTATAAGAAAGGATCTCCTCGGTATGGAAGGGTTCCTCGATCTCGGATGCCTCTGCCTTATCCTCATCCCCCAGAACGGAACAGTTCACTTCGCGAAGATTTAAGATAGCATGCTCTACCAGCACTCTCTTGGCATAGAGGAAAGCATCATCGATTTTACTGATCAGTTCCTCCCGGTCCTTGGCAATGCCAATGCCAACCGAAGAGCCCAGATTGACCGGCTTTACGATCACAGGATAACCGATCTCCTTCTCAATTCTTCCGATCATAGCATCTACATCTGCATAATCCCCGGTTGTGAATGGAATACCCGGGAGAACCGGAATTCCATTATCCTTTAAGACTGCCTTCTGGATATACTTATCCATGCCGACAGCAGATGCGGTCACATCGCAGCCGCCGAAAGGTACCCCTATCGTCTTCAGATAGCCCTGCAGAGCGCCGTCTTCTTCGTTGGTTCCATGAACAACCGGAAGTACGACATCGATCTCCACTTCCTTCTGACCGAAGTGTTTCTTCGGATAAGGAGCCAGGAAAACGCGCTGGTCTTCATTTACGAAGATCACCCGGGTGGACTGCTTCAGAAGGGCATCGATATTCTTGTAGGACTCAATATCGCCGACCTTGTCGCCGATGTAGAATTCATTTTTCTTGGTAATATAGACCGGCGTGACGTCGTACTTCTCTTTGTCGATATTCATCAGCGCCTGAATTCCGGAAATAACAGAAACCTCATGTTCCACACTTTTTCCGCCGAACAGAACGGCTACTCTTGTTTTCACGGTTCTTTCCTCCTAATTTCTCTTTTTTGTCTTAATACTGATCCGGCAGATCGTTCTCGAGAAGGATGTATTTATGCCCTCTGTCCTTGATCTGATAAGCGAATTTCATAGCATCCTCGAGGAGTGTGAAACTATAGAGTTTCTTCTCCGGGAAGCCGGAATCCAGGGCACCCTTTCGGATGGCCTCGCGGTTGGCATGGCCGACCGTCAGGATATAGTCGCAGCAATCGGCCGCATAAGTGCCGAACTTATAATTGAATTCTTCCTGGCGGTCGCCGAGTTCGATCATTCCCGGCGTCACAAGGATCCGCACACCATCAAAAAGTTTCAAGGTCTCGACCGCTGCCTTGGACCCAACCGGATTTGAATTATAGGCGTCATCGATGATGGTTGCAAGAGCATTCTCACGCATCTGCATGCGGTGCTCCACCGGCTGGATGCGGCGGACCGGAACGCGAAGTTCCTCTAAGGACATACCCAATTCATAAGCAACCGCCAGAGCACCGACCACGTTGATGACATTGTGGGCGCCGATCAGCCGCATCTGGTAGCGCTTGGATTCCCCGGACGGTGTGACAAATGTAAACCCTGTCCCTTGGCGGGATACTTCAATATTTTCCGCCCGATAAGCGGAGGGTTTTACAGAATCTGAAGCGGCCTTGCCTGCTTTCGCATCTTCTGTCGAGCCACCAGAACCTCCGGTAGAATAGGAAACGATCTGCTCCGGTCTATATTTCTTCGCATTCTCCTTTATATAGTCGTTATCCATATTCAGGAAGATCTTGCCCTTCTTTGGCAGGGCATCGGCGAGCTCGAACTTGGTCTTTACGATATTCTCCATGTTGAAGAAGGTGTCAAGGTGCTGAGGGCCGATGGCCGTGATCACGCCCAGATCCGGATGCGCAATGTCGCAGATCTCCTTGATATCGCCAACGTGACGGGCGCCCATCTCACAGAGGAAGATCTCATGAGTCGGTTTCAGTGAAGAACGAACCGTCTTCACTACGCCCATCGGTGTATTGTAATTGCCCGGTGTCATCAGGACATTGAAATGGTCCCGAAGGAGAGTGTTGAGATAGAACTTGACGCTGGTCTTACCATAGGATCCTGTGATCCCGATGACCGTAAGGTCCGGATTCTCAGCAAGGATCCGCTTGGCATCATTGATGTAATGCCTGTTAATCGCCTCTTCCATCGGATGATTGATGGTGTTCGAAAGCATAATGACAAAAGCCTGAATGCTGGTCAGAAGAGCAAAGACCGCAAGGAAAAGGCCCAAAGCAGCGCTTATACAAAGAAGAATCCCGGCAGCCCCGAAGGCCTTATTCTCCGACGAAAAGCGGACCAGACAGAGAATTGCTGCAAGAAGAGGGATTCCATAAGAAAGGATCCCGTCCGTCACCAGTAACCGCTTCACCCGCATGGTGAAAACCAGCTTTTTCTTTTTTAAATACCGCTTCAAAAAGCGGAAATAATAGATGGAAAATCCTGTCAAAAAGTAACTTATGATCAGAAGAGCAGGATTTTTCAGAAGTCCTCCCAGGACAGCCAAAAGCCCCTGGAGGATCAAAACGCCCTGTCTTTTCCAGTTCTGCCGAAGCCAGGGGAGCATTTCCCTGTTTCGATAAGTATTGAGCTGGAACATATGCATATTGTAGCGGCAGACATACCAGGAGAGGATCGCCTCAAGAAGAATGCCGATCAGAAGTAAAATCAAATCTAACAAATCAAACCTCTCCTTTCAAATAAGAACCAAGGATTCGAAAAAAGAGCGGCTGATTCTCCAGGAAAGAGAAATGACCGGTATTGGGGATCACCGTCAGGCCGGCATGGGGGATCTCTCTCTCCATCTTCTGCCCGTCCGAAAGCGGCGTTGCCATATCCTTGTCTCCCCAGATCAAAAGGGTATCTTCCCGAATCAGAGGAAGTTTGTCGCTCAGGTCTTCATTTACCGCCATCACAAGGGCCTTCTTCATCAGAGGGCTTGCATTTCGATAGTCAGCGGAACCCTGACGGCTCTTCCAATCCTCCACAAGATCAGGGAAAAATTCCGTTAAGAGGCGGGTCGCCATCAGCTTTTTCATCCGCTTGTAACGGCGGATCTTCCTTTCCTGCTTTTTGGTCTTGACCGGCAAAATCCCGGCCGCATCCACAAGAACGATCCGGTCGATCCGGAATTCCTCCTGATGACGGGCTGACAGGCGGATGATCACACGGCCGCCGTAAGAATGGCCCATTAGAACTGCATGATGGATGTCCAATGCCTTCATGAATTTCAAAAAGAAATCCACATAATGCTCCACATCCCACGCTTCCTCCGGTTCTTCAGAATTGCCAAAGCCCGGAAAATCGAACTGAATCACCCGGTATTGATCCGAAAGAAACTGAGCCGCATTGTCATAAAGGCTGCATTTTGTACCCCAGCCCTGCAGAATAACGACTGTTTCATCCCGTTCCGGATCTCCCGTTACTTTATAATAAATCACTTTCCCATCAATGGTCAGATCCATAGCGTCCTGCTTTCTTTATCATTCTGCCTTGCATAGATGCCTAAGCTGCAATATTCCGTAAAAGCCCTGTATTGAATTTCTCACAGGTTCCGGCTTGGGCTTTCCTTACCGGATTCCGGTCACCTGGTAAGCAAAGCAAGGTGCGGCGCTATTATATCATATTGGAATGGAAATTTGTGGAAATATCCTTTATCCCCCGTCAAAAGATCCGGATTCCAAATGGATCCTTTCGCGAGTGCTCCATGTCAGAAAATCCGGATCCAAAAGGGATCCTTTCGCAGGCGCTCCATATCAGAAAATCCGGATCCAAAAGGGATCCTTTCGCAGGCGCTCCATGTCAGAAGATCCAGATCTCCAGCGGTTTGTTTCGGAAGTCTTCCGGCGTTGATGCCAGGCAGTCTTCCTGTCGTAAGGTCCGATAGAGCCGATTCAATTCCTGACAGCGTCTTTCCTCGCTCCAGCCCTCCGTTCTCGCCAGAAGCTGGATTCTTAAACGTGTAATATGGATATAAAGGGAGAGATCCAGATGGCGCCGCGCCAGAAAAAGGCAGCGTTCCAGAAGCCGGCTGGCTTCGCCCCGCCGGTTCATGACAAAGGCCATCCAGGCAATGTTATAGCAGAGAACGCCTTCTTCGTGGAGATCGTCCGCATCCTGTCCGGGTCTGGCATGAAGTGTCTCATAGAGGTGAATCAGAAAACGAAGGCCCTTTTCCTGATTTCCCTGCTGGAAATGGAAGAGGCCATACATATTCAATAAAACGATATCGACATGCAAAAGGCAGTCCGAAGACAGAAGAATTTCCTCCAGAAGAAGCCCGTCTTCGCTTGCCTGCTCATCACGTCCTGAAAATGTAGACCAGGACAGACTTTTTTCATTTAATTCCGGCCAACGCATATGTAAGAGATTCTCTAACTGCATGCCGAAAGCATGCTCCGCCTCGAAATAATCCCTTCTGCTCTTCTCAAACAGAGCTGCTTTCTCTGCGGAAGCCTGTCTCCAATCCCGATAGCTGGTCCTGCCTTCCGGCCCGACCAGAGCCCATTCGGAATTTTCATGGACCATCTGAACCTTGACGCTTTCTCCCGAAAGCACCTGGGTCTTCATATTCTGCAGCCAAACCTGCTTTAAGATAAGTTCTCCCGCTTGAATATAATACGAAGAAAGCGGTATCCTATCCCCCATATTCTGAACCATCTCTTTGGCTGCCAGCAAATATTTGTCTGCCCGATCCGTCTTTTCGTAACGCAGTTCCGCAAATGCATTAGCAACCAGATTCAAGACCTCCCTTTCTCTCATCCTCTGCTCTGCATCGCTTTTCCTCTTTTTTTCTTCCTTTTCACGCATACGAATACACACTGCGTGACTTCTCAGTGCATCCGCTGTATGAGGATCCAGCCCCAGGTCCAGATAGCGGTCCAGAATCTTTTCCAAGATCCGTTCGGTTGGAATCGACTCCCCTTTTTCCAACCGTTTCAGCACACCGCTGTCGCAAACCTCACAAGTTACGTCCTCGATTCCAAGTTTCATCCCCTCGCGAATGTTGCAAAATAAATCCCCGTAAAGCTTCTTCTCGTGCTCAAGATTCATATCTCCCTCCCGGTTTCAGTTATTGTCCCACTTGTTCTTTGCCCCCGCAAAGAAAGACCCATGCCCCTAGCTCCGGAAAATCAGATTTTCTTTCATTCTGCCCCCCTGCAGACGAAAGTGATTGCAAGCTTATGATCTCAATGTCAACCCCCTTCCTGCATTCCTTTTTGATTCCGGAGAAATGCGGCAATACTGTAACGAAATTTAGTATACAGAACGTGTATTTCTATTGACAAGAGTAATCTCAGTCCATTCGAATTTTCTATTATTTTAACAAATTTTTGCTATGTATTTTTATCACATTTTATGGTCAATCAAAAATGATGGCTCATGTAATTACACACTTGCGTAAAATGTAATTATAAAGAGCTTTACTTGAGTTAATTTCAATCTTAAAAAAAAGGCGGGTGGAAGCAGCTCTGCTTCCACCCAATCTCTTTTTTCATGTGATACGTCGATATGACCAGTCTTCCCTCTGACTCATGCCATATCTCAAGATGTCGATTCCATGTCAATTGTCACTCTGGTCTATATTTCCCGGTAAAAGTTACATGTCTTCCGGCTCGATCAGCCCATAGGTATTGCCACGGCGCTTATAAACGACGTTGACTTCGTCTGTCTCCGCATTCTTGAATACGAAGAAGTCGTGGCCCAAAAGTTCCATCTGGATGCAGGCATCCTCTGCATACATCGGCTTGATATCGAATTTCTTATCACGAATGATGCGGACTGCCTCCTCTTCGCCGGCATCCTTCTCGAGATATTCTTCACTGAATAATCTTCTGGCTTCCTGCTTCTCATCTACCAGCTTATGGCGGTATTTCCGAAGCTGTCTCTCGATCGTCTCAACTGCCAGATCAATCGATACATACATATCATTGGAAACCTGTTCGGAACGGATGGTCTTGCCCTTCATCGGGATTGTGACCTCGATCTTCTGACGTTCCTTCTCTACACTCATGGTTACTCGTGCCGGTGTGTCTTCTTTGAAATACCGGTCCAACTTCGACAGCTTCTCCTCCACTGCTGCCTTCAATCCATCTGTAAGTTCAATGTTACGGCCTGTGATTTGAAGTTTCATATGTATCAACCCCTTTGTTTAAATTTGATAAATCCCTTGTTGATAGGTAATTATTAGTAGTTCTTTTTGGATTTATCATGATTTCATTATAGACAACCTCAAGTAGCCTTACAATGCTTTTTCAATAAATTTTCAGAAATTTTATGCTTGACAAATGAATTGATTTGACATATTAGATGTGATCTGAAGGCAAAAGTCCCTGATCCAAGCTTTCTCGCATGGGTTATAAAAAGGTGGGCTATCATCCTCACGGTGAAAACCGTGGGTTTTCTCGTCCACATGGTTTATAATATCCTTCATAAAATCCGAATTTTCAGGAGGTCATCTCATGATTGAAGCAGCAAATATAACCCCTGTCCACGGCAAAACCGCCTTCCTTACCGGGGCTTCCCGCGGTATCGGCGCCGGCATTGCCCGTGCATTGGCAAGCGACGGCTATTCGCTCGGTCTCTGCTGTGAGAAAAATTTAGACCGTCTCGAAGCTTTGAAGCACGAGCTCACTCAAGGCTTCGGCGTAACCGTCGAAAGCTATATGTTCGACGTCAGCGATCCAACCGCCGTTTCCATGGCAGCCTCTGATTTTCTGGAAAAGTTCGGTCACATCGACGTCCTCATCAACAATGCCGGTATCTCTGTTGTCGGCCTTCTGGATGACCTGGATGATGTCAGCTGGAACCGGATTCTTTCCGTCAATCTCTCCTCTGCCTTCTATAGCTATAAAGCCTTTTCCAGGGCCTTCCTCCAGCAGAAATGCGGAGATATCATCAATATTTCTTCCATGTGGGGGTCTGTCGGCGCCTCCTGTGAGGCGGCATACTCCGCCAGCAAGGGCGGCCTCAACGCTCTGACCCGATCCCTCGGCAAGGAGCTGGCTCCCTCCGGCATCCGTGTCAATGCCATCTCCTGCGGCATCATTGACACCGATATGAACCGGGAGCATTTCACGGAAGAAGATCTCATGGCATTAAAAGAAGACGTCCCCATGGGACGTCTTGGAAATCCTGCCGATGTCGGACAGGCTGTATTATCCATTCTTCACGGAAGCAGCTATCTCACAGCCCAGGTCATTGAGCTGGATGGAGGATACATCTGATTCGGCAGGCCAGGTCCTGACCTCAGCTCAACTCAGCATATTTTCCCAGGAAAGCCCGGGTCCTCTCGTTATCTGAGTTAAACAGTTTCTCCGGCGTCGTTTCTTCGACGATCCTGCCCTGATCCATGAAAATCATCCGGTCGGAAACATCCCGGGCAAAGGTCATCTCGTGGGTGACGATCACCATGGTCATCTTCTCGGCCGCAAGTTCCTTAATGACCTTCAGAATCTCCAGGGTCATTTCCGGATCCAGCGCGGATGTCGGCTCGTCAAAAAAGAGAATTTGCGGCTTCATGGCCAGTGCCCTGGCGATCCCGACTCTCTGCTTCTGTCCGCCGGAAAGCTCGCAAGGATAGGCATTCTCCCGGCCCTCCAGTCCCATCTTCTCAAGAAGGGTCTCTGCCTCCGCCGTCACTTCCGCCTTATCCCGCTTCTGCACCCGAATCGGCGCATCGATGATATTCCGAAGCACCGTAAAATGCGGAAACAAATTAAAGTTCTGGAAAACCAAGCCAAAGGCTTCTCTCGCCTTCTTCTGCTCCTTCCTGGAAATATAGACCGCTCTTCCATTTTCTGAACTTACGATTTTCTGCCCCAGATAGGACATCTCCCCGTCATCCATGGTCTCCAGAAATGCGGCACAGCGAAGAAGCGTTGATTTGCCGGATCCGGACGGGCCGATAATACTTAAGACTTCGCCCTCATTGACTGACAGATGGAGATCCTTCAGAACCGGGACGCCTCCAAAACTCTTTTTCACATGCTGCATCTCTAAAACATTCATTCTCTACTCCAATATCGATCTATATTTTACATGCTGAATCATAGCCTGTCTTTTGGCCAGTCTCAAGCCGCCATAGCCCTCTGTATCACTCGGCCTGATGTCTTGCGTCTCTTGGCCGGTCTCAAGCCGTCATAGCCCCTCTTATCACTCGACCTGATGTCTTTCCTCTGTGGGCCGGTCTCAAGCCGCTATAGCCCCTCTGCACTCTACCTGATGTCTTGGGTCTTTGGGCCGGTCTCAGGCCGCCATAGCCCTCTGTATTACTCGACCTGATAATAGTTCATTTTCTTCTCGACCAGGTCCATAATGCCTGCAACAAGGGCGTTGAATACATAATAGAAGATCGCAGCAGCTACGAAGGGAACCATGCTGCGCTGGGAAGCGGCAATTGCCTTGGCTTCGGTAAACATTTCTGCATAGGCAATGGAGAAAGCCAGGGAAGTATCCTTGACCAGGGTGATGACCTCATTGGTGATGGAGGGTAGCACCCGTTTCATGACCTGTGGCAGGATAATGGTGAGGAATGTCTGGCTTTTACTATAGCCGAGGACTTCGGCCGCCTCATACTGGCCACGGGGCATAGAAGCGATTCCGCTCCGGTAAATCTCTGCAAAATAAGCTGCATAATTCAGAGCGAAAGCGATGATGACTGCGGTTCCACGATAATTTGGGGAAAGAGTAAGTCCCAAGAGATAGTAGGGTCCGAAATATACCACCAAAAGCTGCAGCATCAGGGGCGTTCCGCGAAGGATGGAATTATAGACACGCACTACATTTCGAAGAAGCGGATTTCTCGAAAGCCTGCCCAGGGCCAGAAGCAGGCCGAGGGGCAGGGAGAAGACCAAAGTCAGCACAAAAATCTGTATCGTTGTAAGCATACCGCCTGCCAGCTGCAGGCATATCGTTCCAAATGACATAATAAAGTTCCCATCCTAGTTCTGTATGATTCCGATCTGGCTGCTGTCTTCCGCACAGACCCGATCCGTCTGCTTTCTTCCGCATAGATCCAATCCGTCTGCTTTCTTCCGCATAGATCTGATCTATCTGCTTTCTTCCGTACAGATCCGATCAGTCAGCTTTCAAGATGCAGACATCCGCGTCAAAATACTTCTCCGAGAGTTTTTTGAAGGTACCGTCTTTCACCAGTTCCTTCATAGCATCCTCAACCTTATCGCGAAGCTTGGTATTCCCCTTCTTAAAGCCTACAGCGTACTGCTCGCTTGAGATCTGATCATCAAGAATTTTGAAGGTGTCTTCCTTGCCTTTGATCTGATCCTTTGCCACAAAAATATCCATTGCAATGGCATCGACAGAGCCCTGCTCCAGATCCATCATTGCGGTATTGTAGTCAGCGGTGGTCAGCATATCCTTAAAAGAAGATTTCAGTTCCTTGTGATCATCGTCATTCAGGGCGCTCTCTGCGGAAGATTCCTTCTGGACTTCGACGGTCTTTCCGGCCAAGCCTTTTAAATCGGTGATCCCGGAGTCCTTCTTCACAACAACCACCTGGGAATTATCCATATAAGGATCTGTCCAGGTGTACTGTTTTTCACGTCCGTTTATGGTGAAACCGTTCCAGAGACAGTCGACCGTTCCGGCATCCAGTTCCATATCCTTGGCATCCCAGTCTACCGGCTGATATTTCACTTTCATGCCCATCTTCTTTGCAGCTGCTTTTGCCATCTCCAGATCAAAGCCAGTGAAATTTCCATCATCATCCTTGTAGCCAAACGGCGGGAAGTTCTGGTCAAACCCTACGACCAGGGTATTGTCATCTGCTGTGTTCTTGGAAGATTTACTACCGCAGGCAGCCAGGCTGAAAACCATACAAGCAGTCAGAGCCAGAGCTGCAACTTTCCGGAAGGATCGAAAGGATGCTCCATGGGATGTTCTATTGGATACCCGATTGAATGTCTTATCGGTTATCTGCTTGTCTTCTACTTGTCTCTTCTGATCTGCTGCTTTCCTCTCTGCTCCATACATGGCGACGGTCTTCCTTTCCATTCTACTTGTTTCCTGTTCATTGCTTGCTTCTGATTGTGTAACGCTTACCTACTATCCGTGAACATAGCAGGCAAACTAACTCTTTAATTTTAATGTTCTACTACTTTATCATGCTAAACCGCTAATGTAAAGTATGGAATGAAATACAAAATCATTTTAAATCACGCACATTCTGCCTCAAAGACTCATGCCGAGAGCATTGAAAATTCGATATATGAAATCTTTTTAAAATCATGCGCATTCTGACCTCCAAAACTCGTGCCAAGAGCATTGAAAATTCGATATACAAAATCTTTTCAATTTCATGCTACAAAAACAGCTGGAAAACACGCATTATTTTGAAAAGATTTTGTATATCGAATTTTTTGAGGCTTGAAAGGCAATTTTCCAGTCTGAAATACGCATGAAATCAAAAAGATTTCATATATCGATTTTTCGAGCTTTAGAAAGGCCATTCTCCAGTTCGAAGCAAGTCCCCGGACACGTCCCTGCAGTGAGTAAGTGTCAACATGCCCTGTAGATAACCAGATAACTCTTCTGCACATACCCTTGCAATAAGAAAGCTTCAACATACCACTACAGCACTACAGATAACCCCGGCTCTAAATAAATCCCTATAAAAAAGGGCAAGGCTCAAATTCTGAGCCTTGCCCTTCAAACATTCCTCCATGTTTTGACACAAGTAATTTATGCTCGCGCATCAGTCCCGCAAGCATCCTTCCACCTGGTCTTTATTCCACACCATCTGCCTTCCGACCGTGCTTTATTCCACACTATCTGCCTTCCGGCCGTGCTTTATTTCACACCTACGTTCTTGGTCGCGATGACATCCACGCCAGTTCCGCAGACGTTCTTCAGGATCACATCACCGATCTTCACCGGAGCCGGGACCTCGATGTCTTCAATTGCCTTGCAGCAGTCGAAGATCTTGCCCTTGGGAATATCTTCCTTGGTCTTGACCGAAACCATGGCAAGTTCGCCGCCGGTCACCCGAACCGAAGACGTTACCACACGCGTCGGATTGGTCACCTCTTTCCTGGCGTAGATGTCACCACGCTTGCAGGTATTCCCGGTCACATCTGTAACTTCACCGTCCTTTAATGTCACTGTGATCTGACAGCCCATGGGGCAGCAGATACAAGTCAGGTTTTTCTTTTCTTCAGACATCTTATGCCTCCTCGATTTTAAGCGTGATCTCTTTCAAATCCGGATCTGCCAGAAGGTCCGCCTTCTTCAGGATGACCTGCTCCATCTCGCCCGGCGCGAAAATCTGCTTCTTCCGCCGTGCCACGCACTTATCACCGAAGTAAGTGCAGACCGCTGCATTCTTATAAACCGCCCCGACACGGAAACGAACGGTCACGGTATCTTCCATTTCCTCCGGCCGTATAAATTCCGGAACCGTATAGCGGACCCCATCGATCGGATTCAATTTTACCAGACGCTTTGCCTTCTTCTCGCCCTGAGAAATATAGACCGCAGCGTTTTTTCCTGCCTGCCCTGCTTCCTGGGATACAAAGTCAACGAGGTCGTGTACATGGAGGACATTGCCGCAAGCGAAGATCCCTTCGACATTAGTCTCCAAAGCATCATTGACAACCGGACCTTTATGGAGACGGGAAAGTTCGACGCCGGACTGGCGGGAGAGCTCATTCTCCGGCAGGAGACCGACAGAAAGAAGAAGAGTATCGCACTCATACCGCTCCTCGGTTCCCGGGATCGGCTTCATATGCTCATCCACTTCTGCGATAGTAACCGCTTCGACACGTTCCTTGCCTTCAATGTCAACAACAGTATGAGACAGCTTCAGAGGAATTCCAAAGTCATCCAGGCACTGAACGATATTCCGCTTCAGGCCGCCGGAATAAGGCATGATCTCAGCAACAACCTTTACCTCGGCACCTTCCAGAGTCATACGGCGGGCCATAATAAGACCGATATCTCCGGAGCCCAGGATCACAACCTTCTTACCGGGCATATAGCCTTCGATATTGACCAGGCGCTGCGCCGTACCGGCAGAATAGATGCCTGCAGGACGATAGCCCGGGATATTCAAAGCTCCCCGCGGACGCTCCCGGCAGCCCATGGCCAGGATCACAGCCTTAGCCGGAATGACGAACATACCATCTTCCCGGTTCATGGCGGTGATCTTCTTGTCCGGACTGATGTCCATGACCATGGTATTCAATTTATAATCAATACCGCGCTCCACTACCTGATCGATATAGCGCTGGGCATATTCCGGTCCGGTCAGCTCTTCCTTAAAAGTATGGAGTCCGAATCCGTTATGGATGCACTGATTCAGGATGCCACCCAGGCGGTCGTCCCGCTCAATAATCAGAATATCCTCGATGCCATTATCTCTTGCGGAAATTGCTGCTGCCAGTCCTGCAGGGCCTCCGCCTACAATTACAAGATCATAGTTTTTCATGACGGTCCCTCCTCAGACTCTCTTGTTATAGCCAATGACGATCTTACTCTTGCCACCCGACTTCGTGACATCAAAAGCGCTCATAGGAACTTCCCGTTCCAGAATTTCCATGGTCCTCGGGCTGCAGAAACCAGCCTGACAACGGCCCATACCAGCCCGGGTCCTTCTCTTGACACCGTCCAGAGAACGGGCGCCCAGAGTCCGGTGAATGGAGTCCAGGATCTGACCCTCAGTGATCATTTCACAGCGGCAGATGATCTGACCATAAGCCGGATTCTTCTTGATCAATTCGTTTCTTTCTTCCAGAGAAAGCGTGGACGGATCCAGAATTCCCTTTCTCTTGCCGTTGAAGTTCGGATTCTTCAAAAGTCCTAACTTCTCTGCCACCATGTCGGAGAGATACTCACCGATGGCCGGTGCACTGGAAAGTCCCGGAGACTCGATTCCGAGTGCATTGAAGAAATTCGGAGCATCCTCTGCCTCGCCGAGCACAAAGTCGCCGCCCTCTTCGTGAGCACGAAGTCCGGCAAAGCTTGTGATGACTTCATAGAAAGGAATATTCTTAACAGACAGCGCAGCGGTCTTTGTGAGGAAATCCAGACCGTCGCCGGTGGTATTGATCCCTTCCTTATTGTCAATATCCTCAGCAGTTGGTCCGACGATCAGGTTTCCATGAACGGTCGGACTTACCAGGACGCCTTTTCCCATCTTGGAAGGAAGCTGGAAAACAGTCCTTGAAACATGATTGCCTGCGGTCTTATCCAGAAGTTTATACTGGCCGCGGCGGGGGATGATGTGATACTTATGAGCCGAAACCATATTGTTGATGGTATCTGCATAGACACCGGCCGCATTGACAACAGCCTTTGCCTCTACTGTTTTCCCATCCGTTTCGATCCGGTAGTGATCCCCGGTTCGCTCTACATTTGTTACCCGTGTATTCAGGAAAAATTCAACACCATTGTCTGCAGCGTTTTCCGCCAGTGCAATGGTCAGGTTGAAGGGACATACAATAGCGCCGGTCGGAGCATAGAGGGCTTTCACCACATCATCTGCCAGATTGGGCTCCATTTCCTTTAACTCCTTCTCTTCCAGGATCCGGATGTCCTTGACGCCATTCTCGCGGCCCTGCTCTGCCAGCTTATCCAGGAGGCTGGCATCCTGCTCTCGGGTCGCAACAACGAGAGATCCGTTCCGGCGATAAGGAAAATCCAGTTCCTTCGACAGATCTTCCATCATTTCCGAACCGCGCACATTCATCTTTGCCTTCAAGGAACCCGGGTGCGCGTCATATCCGGCATGAACAATGGCGCTGTTCGCCTTGGACGTACCGTCACACACATCTTCTTCCCGTTCAATGACACAGGCCTTGACCTGGTAACGCGACAGATAACGCGCGATCGCAGATCCGGTAACGCCGGCCCCGATGATTGCTACATCATACATAGTGCTTCCTCCTTAGTGAACCCTCACAGGCATAAAAAAAGCAAGGCAAATAAACCAGCTCTACTGCTGACTTATTTACCTTGCTCAAATCTCCTGGTAATCAATATTCTCTTGACAAGAGTTACTATAGCACGCCCGAAATCAGATCTCAAGCGATGGAAGAAAACTCAAAGAATATTTCTTATTTTTTGTGGAAAATACACAAATTATCTCTGCATGTTTTGTGAGGATTATCTGGCATCACACGCGTCCTTCCATACCTCTGACCGGCTTGCACTGACGGATCAAACGGGCTGATCTTCTGCCAGCCCTTGATCTGTCAGGGTTCTCACTTCTTGATCAAAAGAGACTTACCTGTCATTTCCTTCGGCTGAGGCAGATCCATGATCTGAAGCAGAGTCGGAGCGATATCGCAGAGACGTCCGCCCTCGCGAAGAGTATAAGAAGGATCATAATTATAGAGAATGAATGGAACCGGGTTCGTGGTATGCGCGGTATGAGGCGCATTGGTTTCCTTATTCCACATCTGCTCAGCATTACCGTGGTCTGCACAGATGAAGAGAACGCCGTTCATCTTCTTTACAGCCTCGACGGCTCCGCCGACACATCCGTCAACTCTCTCAACAGCCTTGATCGCAGCATCCAGCTTTCCGGTATGACCAACCATGTCCGGATTTGCAAAGTTAATGATAATAACATCATATTTTCCGGAAGTGATGGCTGCATCCAGCTTCTCGGAAACTTCCGGAGCGCTCATCTCCGGCTGGAGATCATAGGTTGCAACCTTCGGGGAATTAACCAGAGTCCGGTCCTCGCCCTTATTCGGTTCCTCAACACCGCCATTGAAGAAGAAGGTAACATGGGCGTACTTCTCGGTCTCGGCAATACGAAGCTGATGCAGACCGAGGTTTGCCAGATACTCACCCAAGGTATTCTTGATCACTTCCTGCTTGAAAGCAACCAGCTTATTGGGAACATCTTCTTCATAGTCCTTGAAGCAAACGTAAACCACAGGGATATAACCCTTCGGACGCTTCAGAGACTTGATACATTTGTTATCGGAAGGATCCCCTGCCATTGCCTCAATATCGGCATCCTTGTAGCAGAAAGCCTTGGTGAGCTCACGTGCGCGGTCCGGACGGAAGTTGAAGAAGATAATGGAATCATTTTCTTTTACCGTAGCAATCGGGCTTCCGTCCTCTTTGGTGATGACGGTCGGGATCACAAACTCATCGGTAACACCATTATCATAAGATGCCTGCATAGCATGAATCGGATCGGTATCTTTATTTCCTTCGCCCAGAACCAGCATGTCATAAGACTTCTGGATACGATCCCAGTTATTATCACGATCCATAGAATAATAACGACCGGACAGGGAAGCAACCTTGCCGACGCCGATCTCCTTCATCTTGTCGAGGAGCTGCTGGAGATAATCCTTACCGGAAGCAGGGGGCGTATCACGGCCATCAAAGAAGGGATGAACGTAAACCCGCTCGAAATTCTGCTGCTTGCAGAGCTCCAGGATCGCATATAGATGAGTAATATGGCTGTGAACACCACCATCGGAAAGAAGGCCCCATACATGAAGGTCAGAGTTCTTCTCCTTGCAGTTCTGAATTGCATAAAGAAGTTCTTCATTCTTAAAGAAGTCACCATCTTCAATCGACTTGGTGATCTTGGTCAGATCCTGATAGATGATCCGGCCGGAGCCGATATTCATGTGGCCAACCTCGGAGTTACCCATCTGACCATCCGGCAGACCAACTGCCAGGCCGGAAGCATAACCCTTAACGAAAGGATATTCCTTTTCAAGTTTATCAATCACCGGAGTCTTTGCCAGATAAACGGCATTGTTTTCATGCTCGTCTGAAAGGCCAAAACCATCCAGTACCATAAGAACAACTGGTTTCTGTCTCATTTGTTCCATCTCCTTATTTCTAGTTGGTTGACATCTGTCAACAATTTATAGTTTAAGAAATATTTCAATTCCTCCTGAATTATAGATGATAGATTTTACCCTGTCTATAAGCATGAGGTCCAAGAAATAGGCGGATTGTCTTAAATTTTTATGAAAAATACAGACCAAAGGCATAGTCAGAGAAACTGATTTGTCTTCGGATCATAGTTGTAATTCACAGAGGCCAGCCGGTCGATGATCTCCTGAACCGAAACTCCCTCTGCCGAGCAGAAATCATCCAGGCTGGAATAATGATCTCTCAACTGCGTGTTGACATAACTCAATAACATAATCGGATCCTTAGGCATTACTCTTTCCTTTCTCACGGATTCTTGCGCTTATTCTTGCGCTTATTCTTGCGCTTATTCTCCAGTATTCTTAGTCCTGACGTAAAAGCTTCTCGCAAAGTGCCATCTTGGTCTTTGTCGGAGCACTGTTTTGGAAAACGACTCTTCCGACCCGATCCTGATCCTCTCGCTCCAGGCCGGCCGCCCGGATCCTCCGGTGCAGCTCCCTGGCCGTTCCTCTTGCACCATCGTAAATCTTCACCCGGTCTCCAAGGACCTTTTCGATATCGGATCTTACGAAAGGATAATGAGTACAGCCCAAAACGACCGCATCCACGGGATGTTCCATATACTCCCAGAGAAGCTGGCGGAGAAAATCCCGCACCGCCTTCGTGCCTGCTTTCCCTTTCTCCACAAATTCCATCAGCCCGGCGCAAGGCAGGGGAATGATCTCTGCCTGATCTTCGAAACGTCCCATCAGTTTCTGAAACTTTTCTTCCCGAATGGTCATCGGCGTCGCCATCACAAGAACTCTTCCACCCGGATTTTCCATCACAGCCGGCTTGACTGCAGGTTCGATGCCGACGATCGGCAGGTCGGGATGGGCCTGACGAAGAGCGCGCACTGCTGCCGATGTAGCAGTATTGCAGGCAATGGCAACTGCCTTTACCCCCTCTTTTCGAAATTCGTCCACATGAGCGAATGTCAGTGCACGTACTTCTTCCTTGGTCTTCGTTCCATAAGGCGCATTCTTCGAGTCGCCATAGAAAAGGAAATCTTCCCAGGGCATCTCCTTGACCATCTCACGAAGAACACTGATCCCGCCGACGCCCGAATCAAAAACAGCGATCGGATGATCCTTTTCGGGTTCTTTCGCAAGATCTCCGAAGCTTTTCATGTCTTCAGAGATACAAATGTTCTTTTTTGACTTTTCTTCTTCAGATTGCATATAATTCATAAAAATAGACCCTGTTGAAAGCCTGCCATTCATTAATGATTACATATGGTTTCGTTGCTTCGCGGCTTCCACCGGCAAGCCGTTTCACGGGCCTTATTGTAGCACCACGTGAAAAGGAAAGGAAGAAGTATGCAGCCAGATTTCAAAAACGCCCTGGAAGATACCCCGATCATCGCCGCGATCAAAGACGATAACGGTCTCCGTCGCTGTCTCAAAGGAGACAGCCGGATTATTTTTATTCTCTATGGGGATCTTTTGACCATCCCGGCTATCGTAGATCAGGTGAAGGATGCCGGAAAGCTTGCCGTGGTCCACATTGATCTTGTCAATGGACTTCATCCCAGGGAAGTTGCCGTGGATTTTATCCACCGTTATACAAGAGCAGATGGTATTATTTCCACAAAATCCAACCTGATTGCGCGGGCAAAGGAACTCGGTATGTTCACTGTTATGCGCTTCTTTGTCATTGACTCCATGGCTTTTTCCAGTATGGAACGGCAGATTCGTTCCGTTCATCCGGATGTCATTGAAATGCTGCCTGCCCTGATGCCAAAGGTGATTCAAAAGGTCGTCTCTTTCGCCCATTGTCCTGTCATTGCCGGCGGACTGATCAGCGATAAGGAAGATGTACTCTCGGTCCTCAATGCCGGTGCAACCTGCATTTCCTCCACCAATTCGGCGGTATGGTTTCTTTGATGATCAAGCGCGGTGGCAGACTTGTTGACACTGTAATCAATCATTTCACCACATCCTGCGAATCCAAAATCAGAGTGAATGGTCCCTCATTGGTCAGACTGACCTGCATATCTGCTCCGAAGATCCCCTTTTCTACGATCGGTACTCTCTCTTTGCATTTTGAAATAATATGTTCATAAATCTCTTCTGCCTCCCCGGGTTCCTTGGCCTGAAGGAAATTGGGCCGATTGCCGTGATGGCAGTCTGCATAGAGGGTAAATTGTGAAATCAAAAGAAGGCTGCCATTCACATCCGAAAGAGAGCGGTTGGTCTTCCCGTTTTCATCCGGCAGGATCCGAAGTTTCAGCATCTTTTCCACCATTTTATCTGCGATTTCGATGGTATCTTCCCGACCGATGCCAAGAAGGACAAGAAATCCCCGGCCTATTTTTCCCACGATCTCATGGTCAACTGCCACTTCAGCTTTTGAACAAACCTGTATTACAAAACGCATATCTTCGCCCTCCCTGCCTTACAATCTCTGTGCATGTGTCTTTTTCTTCATCTCATACATCCGTCGATCCGCCAGAGCACGGAGTTCTGCAAAGCCTTTGCTGCTATTGGAATAGTGGATCGCATGACCGTAAGAAATAGAATAGGGGAAGTTAAAAACCATCTTATCGTTAACCTCTTGTATTTCTTTTGCCAGATTTTCTTCTGCTTTTTCAATCTCGTTCGGATCTGAAAGAACCATTAGGAATTCATCACCGCCCCAGCGGCAGGCAAAGCCTCTTTCGTCCGGTACGGCCTTCGCAATGTTCATCGCGGCCGTTCGGATCAACTGATCACCGACTTTATGGCCAAATTGGTCATTTGCCTCCTTCAGATGGTCGACGTCAAAGAAGATCAAGCCATAAGCACGATCCTGTTCCCGTTCAAAATCGTCCATCATTTCTTCGCAGTAGGTCCGGTTGTAGATTCCTGTCAGGAGATCATGATAAGCCAGAAACTCTGTCTGCTCATCCCGGGCTTTCTGACTAGTGTAGTGAACAAAACGTAAGAATAGTGACATTGCCATACCGGCCAGGAAAGTATAAGCTGCCATGGAAGCGAAATCGATATTCTGCAAGGTAATAAATAATGTAGAACGCGGAAACAGATCTCGAAACATGATAACCGAAAGTGAAAAAAACAGAATCAGAATCGAGAAGAAGATTGTCTGTCTGTAAATTTGAACCTGCATATCCTTTGATTTACTCCCCAGTATCAGCTCCCCTAGTATCGTAATGACGCAGCTTATGGCAAGAAAGAAATATTCATAGTTCTCGCGATTTACAATCAGATTGTTGAATTTAAAATGCAAGATCAGATTGATCATAGCATCTGCGACAAAAAAGGCTGCAAGCAGGCGATAAACCCCTACCAGTTTTCCGGTACTGATTTCTGCCAGCAAGAGAAACAGAGGTATCGGCATTAGAAGAATGGCAAAATATTCTGTTTGAGCACAAATTTTTTGATTTTGAATCATTACATAGAACATTCTCCGGCTCGACAGCTGCCAGATAGACATTGCAAGGAGAAAGAGAGAAAGATTCATTGTCACCAGGCTCCCCTTCCTATCCTGGTTCACTCCTATCATACGCACCAGAGAAATTGAAATGGCAAAAACCGAAACAAGCAGCAATGATCCATACAAAGCAAAATTCAGCCGGTTTCCAAGCAAAGGATATAGATGAGCCTCCCCTGCATTCATCAGACGAAATTTTGTTATATGACTGGAGGAAAAGGCCTGAACTTGTTTCACTTCGATATGAATCATTGAGCCGAAGCAATAACGGGGAATAGTAGCTGAGATATATTCATCTCCCAACATATCTCCTCTTTTATATTCTCTATCTCCATAGCTGTAAATCAGGCTGCCATCCGATCCGTAAATTCGAATCAGAGAATGATACTGCCAGAAGCATAGTTTGTTCATCTGCAGTTGGTTCAATGCCTGCTTGGGAAGCTTGATGTAGAAGTCCAGCTGGTCTCCTTGATTCAAGGGTGGCAGATCCGACTTGGAGACCGAAATGGTCTCTTTCTGTCCCTTTGGGGTAACATAGGCTGATATCTCTTTGAGGTCTACATAATCCGCTTTTCCAAAACCGCTGGCATGAATGAGGCCTTCAATCATGGAAAAAGCAAGTAGAATAATAATAAGCAGTCGAAGGAGCAGAAAAACTGTTGATTCAGATTTTACTTTCATATATCTATCGTTTCCTCTCAGCGAGCCGGACTCCCCAGCCGGTTCTAAGAGCTGCTAAGTCTATTTAGCAGCAATGGTCGTTAGTGTCAGATAGAATTGTTAACTAGTTGTATTTACGTTATCGGCGATACGAATTCAAAGGATATGTTGTGATTCGTTTTATTGTGACGCGCTTTCGCTCAAGTCCTTAAATCTTTCATAACTGATAAATTATAACACGGACATTTCTATTATTCATCATCCTTATGCAATTTTATAAGAATTCTTATAAGATCCTGCTTTAATTTTTCATTGAAAGTCCCCCAAAAATGGTCTATTCTTATTTAGGTTGCATACCTCTTATTTTGTTTCTGATTTCTCGAAATGAAAGGTTCTGCAGCATTCATTTTTGGGGTTTCAACCTCTTACTACATTGATTTTAACAGAAGGAGGATCCACTATGGACGGAGACAGTCACGGTCGAAGTAGACAACTGAACATGATCTGTATCGATTACCACACGATCATTCCGTCTGTTGGTCATCCTGCTTTCATGTCCAGATAAACGATCTAATCAGACCAGGTCTGTCTTCTTCAAATCGCCGCTGTCATACAGCAGGCACAGGATTTTGAAGGAGAATACCAATGAACCAATTTCAGATTGATAAGTTAGAGGAGCTTCGCGCTCTTATTTCGCGTGCGGACCGCTCTGCGATCGCTGCCTTTCTCGAAGACTTCCAGCCCATCGACTTTGCCGAACTGGTCAGCGAACTGGATGACGAAGAGATCGCAGCTCTGACACCACTCCTAGACGATGATTCCCTGGCCTCCCTGATGGAGGAATCCGAGGATGATGACCGAATCCGTATTGCACGGACTCTCGATAATGCTCGTCTGCTTACTGCATTCGAATATATGCAGAAGGATGATATCGTAGATATCTTAGGCGACTTCCCGATTGGACGCCGAAAAGAAGTCATGCGGAGCATGCGTTCTTCCGATCAGCAGATCATTACCCGTCTGCTGAAATATCCGGAAGATTCTGCCGGCGGTCTGATGACCACCGAATATATCGCCTTGCATGACAATCTCACAGCCGGTGAGGGTCTGCAGACCATCCGTAAAATCGCTCCGAAAACCGAATTTATCGAAACGATTTATATTATCGACAATGCCCGGAAACTGATTGGAAGCGTCAGCCTGCGGCAGCTTCTGGCTGCACCAAAATCCACTCCGATTACCAGCCTGATGAATGACCAGGTCATTTCCGTCTCTCCGGAAACGGATCAGGAAGAAGCATCCCAACTGGTTTCCCGGTATGACCTGGACGCCATCCCGGTCGTCAGTAAGTCCAACCAGATCCTCGGTATTATCACCGTCGATGATGTGATCGATGTTATTATCGAAGAGTATGACGAGGATATGCTCCAGATGGGTGGTGTCAATGTTGAAGAAAGCATTGACTCTACCTGGAAAGAATCCCTTCGCATGCGTCTTCCCTGGCTTCTCATAAACCTTGCAACCGCCTTTCTGGCTTCCTTTGTCGTCAACATATTCCAAGGCACCATTGAGAAAGTCGTTGCACTGTCTGCTGTTATGACCATCATCAGCGGTATGGGCGGAAATGCAGGGACACAGACCATGTCCATCCTGGTTCGAACTCTGGCCCAGGAAGAAATCGACTGGAAAGAAGCCATCCCCCATCTTTTCAAGGAGATTCTGGTCGGCATCCTGGATGGTGCTTCTTGTGGAGTGGTTACCGGTGTCGTGGTTTATTTCATGTATCATAATATCTTCCTCAGCCTCATTGTGATTCTTGCCATGATTGGAAATCTGATCGTTTCTGCAGTCTTCGGTTTCCTTATTCCCTTGATCCTGAAGAAGTGCCATGCGGATCCGGCGGTTGCATCGTCGATCTTCGTCACCACTGCGACAGACACTCTGGGATTCTTTATTTTCCTTGGACTGGCAAAAGCCTGCCTGCCCCTACTTGTAGGGTAAGAGAATTTCCCCTCTCAAAATAAGAATGGGGATGAACCATATGGTCATCTGCCGTAGCATCCAGGGAGGAGAGATATCGATCTTCATACATGATGCCCCTTTGGATCGACTGATATCCATAACGTCTTCGGACACTGTCCACCATTTGGTCAGCCCGAAGACGTTTTTCACGTTTTTCAATGTCAATAAAAAAATTTAACTGCCTGGGAAGCCCCTCCTGAACCAGATCCCCAACACGGATTCCCATACTTCGAATCGGCTTATCCCAGTGATACAGTTCAGCGAAAATGCCTGCGGCAGCCTTCTCAATTTCTTCTGAAATATTAGTAGGTTCTTCTAATCTTTTCTGGCGGTGACAGGTCTCCAAGCCATTGTCGCGGACATAGACTTCCACGACATATCCTTGAAAATGATGCTCTCTTAAACGCTTGGCTATGCTTTCTGAAAGAAGATAGAGTACCAGCCTGACATCATCATTACAAGTCAGATCCCGGGGTGTTGTAGTGCTGTTTCCGATACTCTTCACAGGAACGGCCTGTCCAAAGGGACTGACCTCCGTCTCATCCCGGCCCCGGGCAAAGACAGACAGGACAAGCCCCATCTTACCGAACCAGCTCTTCAGAAGCATCGGATCCTCCTCTGCCAATTCTCCTATGGTATGAATCCCAAAATTATGAAGTTTGTGTTCCGTCCGCCTGCCGACATAAAGAAGATTTCCTACCGGCTGCGGCCAGATCATGCTTTTATAATTCTCCTGATCAAAAACAGTAATGGCATCCGGTTTCTTGTAATCACTCCCCAATTTGGCATAGATCTTATTCCACGAGACACCAATACTGACTGTGATACCAAGTTCCCTCCGAATTCGGCTGCTGATCTCTTCTGCAATCAGAAACCCGTTATGCATGGTCTTCGTTTGATCTCCGAGGATCTCACAGCAATGGGTGATGTCCACCCAGCATTCGTCCAGTCCAAAGCTCTCTACCCGATCCGAATATTCTCTATAGATCTCCCGGGCCATCTGAGAGAAGCGGATATAGAGATCCATACGAGGTGGCACAAAAATCACATCCGGGCAGTTCTGGCGGGCCTGCCACAAGGCCATTCCTGTTTTCACACCTCTTCTTTTGGCAATGTAATTTGCCGTCAGAACGATCCCATGCCTTGCCTCCGGATCTCCTCCAACAGCCAGGGGATGGCCCGCCAGCTCCGGATGATGGAGCATCTCTACAGAAGCATAGAAGCAATTACAATCAATATGAAGAATGATCCGATCTGACATACTTGCGCTCCACAAACCATAAACCGTTCTCTTCATAAAAGAGAGAGATCTGCCGACCACCTACCATACACAAATAGCGGATCCCGGCCCCGCCGGCCTTCAGACTCGCCCTCCGGTCCATCCTTAAAATGCGATCGATCCGGTAATGCCGGCCATCCTCCCATATGATCATAAGGGGAGTCAGCTTTCCTTCCGTTGAGAAGTCTGCCTGAACTTCCACATATGCCTTATATGGATTCTCCGCCGTAAGCTCCGGCTGCTTCTCATACAGACTGACATCCCTCGGGCGGTCCGACCTCCCGGAATCATGATGGTAATCATATACTCCCATGCCTTGTTTCTCCTCAACTTGAAATTCATTTCTTTGCAGTCTCACTATAAATCCATTATGCATGGATGTAAATGGACATTTATTTCTGATTTTCCATTTTTTGTAGATTTTACTTGTCAACTCCTATTCGACATGATATGATTGCATTACCAAATAACACACAGACAAGTTTCATCTAATCTGGAGGCTGTATGGCTGAAGCGAATCTTCACATTGAGAAGCGTAAACCAGCACGTGATCTGGGAACAATTATTGCCGCCTATCGTAAGAAATTACACCTGACACAGGCAGCACTTTCCCAAAGGCTGACCCTATATGATATCCATGTCAGTTCCAAGGCCATTTCCAATTGGGAAAAGGGGCTTACAGAGCCAAGCGCAACTACCTTCCTCTGCCTCTGCCGAATCCTTCGTATCCCGGATTTTCTGGAAGAATATTTTGGAGAGAACCCGGCAGACCCCATCTCTGCCCTGAACGACGAAGGGAAACTCTTAGCTATTTCCTATATCGATCGTCTTCTCCATCCGATCAACTATAGTAAGAATGGATCTTCTGATTCGACTTCTCTGCCACCATCCACCGGGTTCTCTTCTGAGGGAGATCTGACGGCAAAGGCGTATCATCCGATGCGCCGGATCAAGCTATTCGATGCCAGAGTATCCGCCGGTACCGGGGACTTTCTGTCATCTGAGGACTACTCTTATATCGAAATCGATGAAAGCCTCCACAGAGACTGTGACTTCGCTGTAACCATACACGGAGACAGCATGGAACCAGCCTTTCACGATCACGAAATGGTCTATATTCACCAGCAGAACACCCTGGAAGATGGGGAAATCGGAATATTTGCCTGGGAAAACAATGCCTACATCAAGAAGCTCCGGGAAGATTCGGAGGGATTGTTTCTGGTCTCTCTGAATCCTCACTATCAGCCGATCCGTGTGGATCCGGCCGATGATTCCTTTCGGATCTTCGGAAAGGTTTGCTTATGATGACAAAGGACAAGAATCTCCTGCGTGTCTGTCGGGAAAATCTGCGTCTGACCCAGGAAGAAGTCGCGGAAGCAGTTCATGTTACGCCGAAATCTATTTACCGTTATGAGAATGGACTCGGATATCCGAATCTGGTCACAGCACTCCGTATCTCAGAGCTCTTTGGAAAATCCGTAAATGAGCTTTTTCCACGATCGATCCAGTAGAAAGGAACTCAATATTATGCCACAGGAAGAAAAGCACGTCCGCAGGCCTCATTACAGTGGCCGTTATCCCAAACGTTTTGAGGAAAAATACAAGGAAAGAAATCCGGAAAAGTACCAGGATGAGATTCAGCATGTGATCGAAAAGGGAAATACTCCTGCCGGCATGCACATCCCGATCATGGTAGCAGAGACCTTGGAAAAGCTGCAGATTCAACCCGGAATGAAGGGATTAGACTGTACACTCGGCTACGGTGGGCATACGACAGCCTTCCTTAAGGCCCTAAAAGGACAAGGGCACCTCATATCAACAGACATCGATCCGATTGAAATCAAGAAGACGACCGCACGGCTTCGTGGTCAGGGATTTGGCGAAGACCTCTGGACGCCTGTCCATGCAAGTTATGTTGAAATCGATCGTCTGGCGAAAGAATATGGTCCCTTTGACTTCGTTATGGCTGACCTCGGCGTTTCTTCCATGCAGATCGATGACCCTTCCCGTGGTTTTTCCTGGAGGGCAGACGGTCCTTTGGACCTGCGTTTTGACCCGGAAAAAGGCGAGCCGGCTTCAGAACGTCTCCGCCAGCTGACACGCGAGGAACTAACCGAGCTTCTGTTTGAAAATTCGGATGAACCATATGCCAGAGAAATCGCTCAGGCAATTATCAAAACATATCGAAGTGCCAAAGAAATCAATACGACATTTGATCTGAGAAATCTGATTGAAAAGACCCTTCTCTCCGTAAAAGAGGTAGGCACCCTTTCTCAAGAAGAGCAGAGGGAAATTGTGAAGAAATCCTGCGCCCGTGTTTTTCAGGCTCTTCGCATTGATGTAAATTCTGAATTTGAGACTTTAATGGAATTCATAAAAAAACTTCCTTACGCCCTGGCCCCCGGTGGAAGAGTCGTCATATTGACCTTCCATTCCGGAGAAGACCGGATCGTAAAGAAGTTGTTAAAAGAGGAATTGCGAGAAGGATTATGGTCCGAGATTGCAGACTCTGTGATCCGCCCCGGCAAAGAGGAATGCTATCGCAATCCACGGGCACACTCCACGAAGCTTCGCTGGGCAATTCGCTGACCGCTGACCAGTCATGCTTCGGATTCCATGTACTTTCCCTCGAAAGCGAAAGCATGGTCCAAGGGACCGCTGCCATGACCAAGATCTAACATTGCCGACAGAGCGCCGCTGATATAGTCCTTGGCTCGCTGCACAGACTCCTCCATATTGAAGCCCTTGGCCAGATTAGATGCAATGGCGCTGGATAGTGTGCAGCCTGTCCCATGGGTATTCGGGTTCGAAATTCTCTTCCCTCGGAACCAATGGAATTCACCATTCTGACAAAGCAGATCATTGGCATCATTGATTTTGTGACCGCCCTTCAGAAGAACCGCACAATGAAAGCGCCTGCTGATCTCTCCTGCCGCCTTGACCATATCTCCTTCTGACTCAATGTTACAGCCGGAAAGGACTTCTGCTTCCGGAATATTTGGAGTCAGGATATCCGCCAAAGGTAACAGTTCCTTCTTTAATGTCGAAATGGCATCCTGACTGATCAGTCGGGCTCCACTTGTAGCAACCATAACCGGATCGATCACGATCCACTTAGGCTGGTAGAAACGAAGCCTTTCCGCGATGACCTGAATCAGGTCACTTTCCGAAACCATTCCTATTTTCACTGCATCCGGAAAGATATCCGTAAATACTTCGTCTAGCTCTTCCTTCAAAAATGCAGGACTTGCATTCATAATTGCTGTGACGCCGGTTGTATTCTGAGCAGTCATGGCAGTGATGGCTGACATGGCATAAACGCCATTTGCCATCATTGTCTTGATATCTGCCTGGATGCCGGCGCCTCCGCTGGAATCAGATCCGGCGATCGTTAATGCTGTTCTCATGATTGACCTCCCGTGAGACAGATTAATTTTATATACCGGCAGAAGGTGGTGCCCCCGGCCTGCCGGTTGTTGTTTACTATTTATTTTACAATATTACGAATGGCTCCCTTGCCAGTCTGCTTTCACAATTCGAATCATCATTCCGTCAGCATCTGTCTCATATGACCGAGAACCTTAGTCTTATCCAATGCTGTGATCAGAATTGCTGCGATGATGGTCCCGCCTGCTGTACTTACCAGGAAGGGAAGGACATAGGTAAATAAGGCGGCTTCTTTATTTCCCATCAGAAGGGTTGCAACCGGGAAAGCCAACAGGCCCCCAAGCACTCCTGTTCCGACAACCTCAGCGAGATAGGTCGGGATATACTTTTTTGTCGCCTTGAACATCAGGCCACAGCAAAGAGCTCCTACCATACTGCCGGGAAAGGCCATAAGAGATCCGGTTCCCATCAGATTCCGGATCAGGGAAGCAGCAAATGCGATGGCAACGCCCCACCAAGGGCCAAGGAGAACTGCTGCCAGAACATTGACCATATGTTGGATCGGGAAGCACTTGGATGCCCCAACCGGGATATAGAATCCGGACAATGCAATGATGACAGCCACCAGAAGTGCCGATGTTACAAGTTTCTTTAGATGTTCCTGTTTCATAAATAATCTCCTTTTCTCCCCTACAGATCTCTTATGACTGCAAGCAGATTTCTGCAGGATCTCTCTATATCACCGGAAGCGAATATGCCGGAAATCACCGCGACCCCATCCAAACCCAGGCCGGATAATTCCCTGATATTGTCTTCCGAAATTCCGCCGATTGCACATACCGGAATGTGCACCGCAGAAGTGATATCACGATAAGTATTACGGTCCATCGGCTTTGCATCCTTTTTTGTCTTCGTTCCAAAGGCCGCACCACAGCCGAGATAGTCGGCTCCGTCCGCCTCCGCTTGCAAAGCCTCTCTTACGTTATGAGCTGTCGCTCCAATAATCTTGTCCGGGCCCAAAATTTCTCTGGCCCGTTTCACCTTCATATCGTCCTGGCCGATGTGGACACCATCCGCATCCGCTTTCTGACAAACGAAAACATCATCGTCAATCAGAAGCGGGACCTGATAATGATGGCAGAGATCTCGTAACAGAAGAGCCTCCGACAGGACCTCCTCGGATCTCATCTCCTTTTCACGAAGCTGAACCATCGTAACACCGGCACGTAAAGCCTCTTCTACAACATCCTCTAATCTCCTGCCTGACAACCAGCTTCGATCTGTAACCGCATAGAGGTGAAGGCATTTTGCATTGAAATTCATATTTCCTCCAAATGATTGAACTCTACCACCCCGCCGCCTGACTGACCGCATCGATGAATAGTGTCCGAAAAGTCATGGTTCCCATCCAAGCCCTGGTCTTCATTTCTTCTTCTGCAAGTTCGGCCAGATGTCCATAGAAAAGAAGACTCTCATGTACCAGAGATAGCAGATCCTCATGATTTCCATTAGAGTTCTCCACTACCTTATTCCATGCTCCAATAGAGGCCGCCAGGAATCCGGACAACATGCATCCACTGCCTGTGATCCTTTTTAGTAAAGGCGTTCCGGAAGTGCCGGCTAAGACCTGATCCGGGCTCACTGCATAATCGACCTCGCCAGTTACTGCGAGAACCGTATCCAATTCTCGAGCTAATTTTCGAAGCTTCAAAGGATCCAGAGACAGTCCAACATCCTCTACTCCCTTCGACGGGAAGACAAGCCCCATCAGGGCAGCCATTTCCGACTGATTTCCCCGGATACAAGTCGGATGTAATTCGCTTAAGAGCCTCTCCAGGAATTTCCTTCGATAAGGGGATGCACCGGCGCCGACCGGATCCAAAATCAAAGGATGTCCCAATTCATTGGCCTTTTTCCCGGCTGCCAGCATAGCCTCAAGTTTTCCATCGGATGGCATACCGATATTCAATAAAGTAACATCGGAAATCGCGGAAATCTCTTCCGCCTCTTTCGGGTCGTCCGCACAAATGGCGGTTGCTCCAGATGCCAGGATCAGATTAACGACATCTGTCATGGTCACCGGATTGGTAATGGCATGAACCAGAGGTTTCTGCCTTCGGATCTCACCTATCACATCGTAATGATTACTCTTCTCAAAGCCTTCCATATCCACAAGTCTTACCCCATTTTGGGCAAAAAAAATCCTCCCGGACCGGGAGGTGCACAAACAAAAGTCAGATGAAAATCGAATCTGCAATAACAAAATTCCGATTCGCTTCTCTTAGAACTTTCAGCTTCCTTACGCCGGTATTACCCGGGTCAAGTTTTAAGGGTCCGATGATTCTGATCTCATCGGTCTCAGCAAAAGCGCCCCTAGCGGAAATATTCTTTTATTCTCTTTCACAAGCAATTTTCATTGTATACTTTCGCCAAGTTACTGTCAACCCTGGCCATTTCTTGTGACGGCGTAAGTTTATATTCGGATTTTATGGGTAGGAGAACACCCTGGATACTGCTGATAAGATATCAGGCAACGAAATGCTGGCTCCACTATACTTCTTATTTTCCTGCAGCACAAGGCTGAGCTTCCACGAAGCCACAGATCTGCTTACTTCTCTTAGCTGCCTTTTGGCCTGCGTCCGCAGCCCCCTGTCAAGGGCAGGGCCGCGGAGCGGTGCTATGCACCCTTGACAGGGACTGCGGCGCAGGCTTTTCTTTCGCCTAAGAGAAGTAAGCAGCCCTCTGTTCACCTTTACGGCTCACAGATCCCAAATGTTTCTTTCCAGATGGACATACTTCCTTGATCCTTGCGGTATGCTGGCCTGGAGCTTTTCGATATACTTACCATAGTTCTTCTGATTCTTCCTCTCTTCGGCCAGCATCTCACTTGCGGAATAGATCACTTCTGCTTCTCCTCCCGCCGCCACAGGAAGCTTCTCCGACTGTTTCCTTACCAGTTCCAGCATATCTCCGCCATTCTGATAATACGCCCGCAGCTGAGCCATCTTTTTCGCACCTGTACGGCTCCAGCCCATCGCCCTCGAGCTCATCCGGCTGGACAAAAGGTGACTGACATGGCCTTCCGCGCTACAACCGATTACCCCATCCTGATGCAGCAGCCTTCTTCTCGCTGGCATCCAGTTGTTCAGAAAATACGTTCTGGCCTCCTCGATCCGGGCTGCCCCGCTCTCTTCCGGGAGGCAGTCTCTGAGCCGATCCACGATTGCATTGAATTCTTCCTTTGTCCCATAGCGAATCGCGTGATACAGCTCTTTTCGCGCGTCTTCGATGCTGTCTTTCATGTGACTGGTCAGACGGATAAGATATTTTGACAGATGGAATTCATCCATCACAAAGATCAGGCCATGGATCCGTTTCATCCCGGATTTGATCCACCCGCCACCGTCTGCGCTCAGATAGATCCGCTTGATCTGATCCACCTCGTAGGTATCACAAATATACCGGTAGATCCGATCCCAGAACGCATTGTTCTCTTTCTCCCCACAGACATCTGCGAAATACCGGGGATTTTTCAGATGATGCCGCTTACTCTTTGGGGCATCCGGCTCGATTCCCTCATGGACATAGACCATCTTGCTGATCAGTGAGTTGTTTTTCCGGCCGACCGCATTTTGCACCAGATCTCCTTTTGCATTCTGGAACTGCAGGGACACATGGTCCTCATCGGCCTCTATATAGAGATAATCAACGACCCGTTTTGTTTCCGGCTTTTCCCATTCATCCGGGATCTCAAGCGCATGTAGGCGGTCTTTTACGGCCTCTTTACTGACTGCGTCGGGCGAGATTGTGCTTGCCTCCCCTCCACGACGATAGGAGGTCTGTACGGCCTCCGTGAGGAGACGTGCTTCGGCATCCTCTGTGAGTCTGGCATGTGGGCTGAGTCCAAGAATCCGATCGAGCAGGTAGGCCATCTCCCCCGATTCTTTATTCGTAAACAGAGTTTTTGTGAAATCGACCGCTCCAAGAGAAGTAACAAGCTTTTTATGACAGTTTTTTTCGATGACCCATGATTGCTTTCTCTTTCCGCTTTTCCGGATCTGCTGATCGATCTCTTCCAGGGTTTCCTGGATCATCAGCACTCCAAGGGTACGAAGTTCATCAGAGATCCCGTAGATGAAGGAGGCCATGTCTGTAGGATCCTCATAAAATTTTTCCTGAAGTTTCTGAAAAATATTGATCGATACGTCCGAAAAATGTTGTATACTCTTATTCATAGAGAACATCTCCTTTGCAAGGTTTTTTGGTTTCCGCTTAATACCTTATCACAGGTGATGTTCTCTTTTTATATTTTTTTCCGACTAAAACTTTACGCTAGCAAAAATGAAAAAAGTGCACAAAAGGAAACCCCAAAATTCTGTACTATTGACGAAAGAATCGACAGAGCGGGACAATGTTGTTGAAAACGTTCCCAAAAGATGTTAACCTACAAAATTGAAAGGGTAATTCAAAAGAAACACATCTGGCACGGTACCGTTACCGGGAATGGTTTGCAATAGGATCTTCCGACGTAAGTCAGCGTGCTTTTCTGATGTGGGGGATTAGAAAGAGTAAAGGATGGATGGAAACTCTTACTATTAAGGATATTGCTAAAATTTGCAAAGTAAGTACAAGTACGGTATCACGTGCCATTAATGATGATCCCGGGATCAATGCCAAAACCAAAGAAAGGATCCTTCGTGTCGTAAAGGAATTTCACTTTGTACCGAATTCTTCCGCCAGGAATCTGAAACTGACGGAATCCAATACGGTAGGACTTCTGATCAAGGGTGTCGGCAACCAGTTCTTCCAGTCCATGTATACGGTCTTTGAGAAAGAACTGCATAAGAGAGGATATGAGTTCATTATGAATGAGCTCAATGACCGGCAAAATGGCGTAGACGAAGCCATGCAGCTGGCCAAGGAGAAACGCTTGAAAGGAATCATCTTCATGGGCGGTTTTCTCCAGAATCCGGAGGTCCGCCTCAAGGATCTGAATATCCCTTTCGTTTTCTGTACGGTTGCATTGAATCCGGAAGAAAAGGTGACCCGCTGCTCTACTGTTGCAATTGATGATAGCAGAGAGAGCTATAAGGCCGTGGACTATCTTTGTAAAAAGGGTCATAAGAGGATCGCGATCATCACCGGTCGAAAAGAGGATACCGCTGTAGGATACTTAAGAACGCAGGGCTATATCAAGGCTTTGAAGGATAACGGTATCGAAGTGGACCCGGAGCTGATCCGCTCTATGCCGGAGGATGTCCCGGATTATTCCATAGCCGCAGGTTATCAGGCGACAAAGCAGCTGATCGAGGACGGAATCGACTTTACTGCACTCTATGTGATTTCCGATCTTGCAGCCTTCGGCGCCTACCGGGCGATTTCCGAGGCCGGAAAGAAGATCCCGGAAGACTATTCCGTGATTGGCTTCGATGGCCTGGAGATGACACGTTATATGGTACCTGCTTTGACAACGATCAAGCAGCCGGAAGTACATCTGGCCAAGTCGGCAGTTGCGCTTTTGATGAAACAGATTGAGGGGGAGAATGAACCTGTAGAGCATCTGGTTTATGATGCAAGCCTGATGGAACAGGAATCCGTAAGAGACATGAAGCTTTAAGGCTTTTTGTGATAAAAGTAGAATCTGCAGCTCTTGCAGAAATTTACAGGAGGAGTTATTAGATGGAAGAGAAAATCAATCAGCTGTTGAAAGATCGCTGCGGAAAGGATCTGGACAACTGCAGCAAAGAAGAACTATTTGATGTTCTGATGCAGCTAACCAAGGAAAAAATGGCAGAAGAGCCGGCAGTCTCCGGAGACAAGAAGCTCTATTACATCTCCGCAGAGTTTCTGATCGGTAAGCTTTTGTCTAACAACCTGATTAACCTGGGACTCTATGATGAGATCAATGAGATCTTAAAGAAGCATGGAAAAGAAATTGCCGACATCGAGGAAATCGAGCCGGAGCCATCTCTTGGCAATGGTGGTCTTGGTCGCCTGGCAGCATGCTTTTTGGATTCCATCGCCAGCCTGAATCTTCCGGGAGACGGCGTCGGCCTGAATTATCATTACGGTCTCTTCCAGCAGAAGTTCGAAAATCATCTCCAGCATGAAGTGAAGAATCCCTGGATCACCAAGGACAGCTGGCTGACCCGCCGGGAAGATGTGCATTTCGAGGTACCTTTCCGGAAGGCAACCGTCACTTCCAGTCTGTATGATATTGCAGTTCCCGGTTATGAGACGGGAAAGGTAAACCAGCTCCATCTTTTCGATCTGGATTCCGTCAATGATCAAATCGTCGGTGAGGATTCCATCGATTTTGATAAGACAGATATCAAGGAAAATCTGACTCTTTTCCTCTATCCGGATGACAGCGACGACAATGGCCGTCTCTTACGGGTATATCAGGAATATTTCATGGTCAGCAACGCAGCCCAGCTGATCCTTATGGAGTGTAAGGAGAAGGGCTATGACCTCCATGAATTGGACAAGCATGTAGCGATCCAGATCAATGATACCCATCCTTCCATGGTGATTCCGGAATTGATCCGCCTTCTGCAGAAGGAAGGATTCACTATGGATGAGGCCATTGATCTTGTGACAAAGACCTGTGCTTATACCAATCATACGATCCTGGCAGAGGCCCTGGAGACCTGGCCTATGTCTTACATGGAAGCCGTGGTTCCCCATCTTCTTCCCATCATCCGCGAACTGGACAATCGTGTCCGCTCTAAGGTCACTGACCGGTCGACCTATATTATCGACGATGAAAACCGGGTACATATGGCCTTCATGGATATCCATTACGGTCACAGTGTAAATGGTGTGGCAAAGCTTCATACCGAGATCCTCGAAAATTCCGAGCTGCATAATTTCTATCAGCTCTATCCGGAAAAGTTCAATAATAAGACCAACGGTATTACCTTCCGCCGCTGGCTGGTGCACTGTAATCCGGAGCTGGCCTCCTATATCACTTCCCTGATCGGCGATGATTACAAGAAGGATGCCATGAAGCTTCAGGATCTGATGAAATATGTGGATGATCCGGAAGTTCTGAAGAAACTCGGAGAAATCAAACATGAGAATAAGGTCCGCCTGGCAGAGTATATGAAGGCAAATCAGGGACTTACCATCGATCCGGATTCGATTTTCGATGTTCAGGTCAAGAGACTGCATGAGTATAAGCGCCAGCAGATGAACTGCCTCTACGCGATCCATAAGTATCTGGAGATCAAGGCAGGGAAGAAACCGTCTACACCGATCACAATGATTTTCGGTGCCAAGGCGGCACCGGCCTATGTCATTGCTAAGGACATCATTCATCTGATCCTCTGTCTGCAGGATCTGACTGCAAATGATCCGGAGGTAGCTCCTTACTTCCGTCTGGTCATGGCAGAGAACTACAATGTGACCTATGCCGGAAAGATCATTCCGGCAGCAGAGATCTCAGAGCAGATCTCACTGGCCAGCAAGGAAGCCTCCGGTACTTCGAACATGAAGTTTATGCTGAACGGAGCTGTGACACTTGGAACCGAAGACGGCGCCAATGTGGAGATCCATCAGCTGGTTGGCGATGACAATATCTATATCTTCGGTAAGGATGCAGATACCGTCGTAAAGCTGTATGCAGAAAGCGGCTATCATCCCGGAGATTACTACAAGGATCCGGAAATTAAGGAACTGGTAGACTTTATTGTCGGGGATGAATTAAGGAAGATCGGTAATGCAGAGAACCTGGAGCGTCTCCACCATGAGCTGATCAGTAAAGACTGGTTCATGACCCTTCTGGATCTGAAAGAATACATTCAGGTCAAGGATCAGGTCTACGAGGATTACAAGGATCAAAAAGCATGGAACAGAAAGGCACTCGTTAATATCGCCCATGCCGGATTCTTCTCATCCGATCGTACCATCGCCCAGTACAATGACGAGATCTGGAAGCTGAAATAAGTGAAAGAATAGACCTTAATTAAAATCTCCCGGGAAAGACCGGGAGATTTTTTTCGCACTTTTTTCTTTGAATCGATCGTAAATGACAGAAAAAACTGTTATCATTTTTGAAGTAGAATGACTTGAAATTTTTATCGGAGGTATCGGATGGAGAAAGCAGTCATCGGTATACTGGCACATGTGGACGCCGGAAAGACAACCCTTTCCGAAGCCATGCTCTATGAATCCGGGAGCATCCGAAAAGAGGGCTCCGTAGATTCCAAAACCAGTACTCTGGACTATGATCCCATCGAGACAGAACGGGGCATTACAGTATTTTCCTCTCAGGCAGAGCTTTCGATCGGGGACTTACATCTGTCTCTTCTGGACACCCCGGGCCATGTGGACTTCTCCGGAGAAATGGAGAGGACCCTGTCGGTCCTGGATTATGCCATCCTTCTGATCTCCGGCCCGGCCGGCATTCAGAGCCATACCCGTACCCTTTGGGATCTTTTGAAGAAATACCAGCTTCCGGTCCTTGTCTTCGTCAATAAAATGGATCTTGTACGAGACAAGGGCAGGGGTGAGATCATGGATGAATTACGGGAGGAACTGTCGGAAAACATGATTCCCTTCCCGGAAGGTTTTGAAGAGCAAGTGGACTGGGCCGAGGAAGTGGCAACAGGAGATGAGAAACTACTGGAGTCCTATATGGAAACCATGAAGATCGACGGGGACCTGCTTGCTTCTGCCGTGAAGGAAAGGCATATCTTCCCGGTCGTCTTCGGGTCTGCCCGAAGCCATGAAGGAGTAGGAAATCTCTTTCGGGTCCTTTCAGCGATTGTTCGAACACCTGCTTATCCGGAAACATTCGGGGCAAGAACCTACAAAGTTACACGGGACGAGAAAGGGAACAGGATCAGCTTTCTGAAGATCACCGGTGGCTCCCTGACTCCGCGAACGGAGATCACTCCAGGTCCTGTCAAGGTAACGGAACTTCGAAAATATCAAGGCAGTCGATATGAAACCGTATCTCTTGCAAAAGCGGGAGACCTTGTTGGGATACCCGGGCTGACCGGCTCTCTTCCGGGCATGGGCTATGGATTTGAACCGCAGGAAAAGAGGCCGAGTCTGACTCCGGTCTTTCGGTACAGGGCAGTTCCGGAAGGCACTGCATCCAGTCACAGCCTTCTTGTGGCCTTAAAAGAGATCAATGAGGAAGACCCTTTGCTAGATGTCGAATGGACCAGAGAGACGGATGAGATTCATCTTCGTCTGATGGGCCCCATTCAAAAAGAGATCCTGACCCGAAAACTTCAGGACCGGTATGATCTGGAGGTCAGTTTCGATCAGGGAGAGATCCGTTACATGGAAACGATTCGCGAGCCGGTGGAAGGACATGGACACTTTGAACCTTTACGGCATTTTGCAGATGTAAGGCTTCGCCTTGAACCCTTAGAAGCGGGGGAAGGCATTTCCTGCGAAAGCATCTGTCCGACGGACGTCCTGGAAGAAAATTACCAGCATCAGATCTTAAGGACCCTGCGAAGCGGCCGCCTGACGGGGGTTCTGACCAATTCCGGCCTTACGGATCTCCGCTTTGTCCTTGTATCCGGAGCTTCTCATAAGAAACACACCGTCGGAGGCGACTTTCGAAAGGCAACGGAACTCGCGGTAAGAGATGCCCTCCTTCGGGCGACCAATGTCCTCCTGGAACCCTATTACCGCATCCATCTTACGGTTCCACAGGATAAAATCGGCCGGGCCCTGAATGACTTAAGCCGAATGAAAGGAAAAATCGAATCCCCCAGTCAGAACGGTGACAGCTGCATGATCGAAGGCTTTGTGCCGGTCTCTGAACTTGGAGATTATCAGGCCCAGGTCAATTCCTATACCGGAGGGCTCGGCAGGCTTTCCATGGAGCCGGGCGGTTATCTCCCCTGTCATAATGCTCATGTACGGTAAAGAAGCAAGCAACCGAAAACAATAGATAGACCGCCAGCACTACACTATTCCGAACCAAAGACCAAAAGATAAGCATTTTGAGAAAATCTAAACTTTTGGATTTTCCTACAATGCCGACTACGGCGGAATCCCTCCCACTCCTTATATATTTCTTTCTGTATACATTGAATTTGTATTTAGTAAAATGCAGACAACACCACGGATCGGCTTTTGGTTGGACAATTCCAACCAAACACCACAGCAGACAGCAGAAAACATTCTGAACGCTAGGAAGCCGGTATGATTGTTACATATAAGGGGAAGAAAAATTTCTTTTAGGTACTTGCTTTCCTAAAACTGATGTGATACAATGATTTAATCTAGAAAAGGAGTAAAAAATATGCGGCAAGGTATTCTTAAATAAAACTATAATCAAATAGTGGGAACAAAGGATTATGATAGTCCCTTTTGTAGGGGCTTAGTTTTTTGTACCCAATTTAAGAATACTTTTGCCTTATCAATTTTGACATATCCCCAAAAACAGCACTCACAAACAGGTGTATGCTGTATATGTGTATGTCCGCAACTTATAATCCCCAGTGGTAAAAGTATTTTACTGCTGGGGATTTTTATGCCCTTCGGGCTGTAAAAGGAGGACAATCACATGAAAATAATCAATATTGGCATTCTTGCCCACGTAGACGCAGGAAAGACGACCTTGACGGAGAGCCTGCTATATGCCAGTGGAGCGATTGCGGAACAGGGAAACGTGGATAAAGGGACTACAAGAACAGACACCATGTTTTTGGAGCGGCAGCGTGGGATTACCATTCAAGCGGCAGTCACTTCCTTCCAGTGGCACAGATGTAAAGTTAACATTGTGGATACGCCCGGCCACATGGATTTTTTGGCGGAGGTGTACCGCTCTTTGGCTGTTTTAGATGGGGCCATCTTGGTGATCTCCGCTAAAGATGGCGTGCAGGCCCAGACCCGTATTCTGTTCCATGCCCTGCGGAAAATGAACATTCCCACCGTTATCTTTATCAACAAGATCGACCAGGCTGGCGTTGATTTGCAGAGCGTGGTTCAGTCTGTTCGGGATAAGCTCTCCGCCGATATTATCATCAAGCAGACGGTGTCGCTGTCCCCGGAAATAGTCCTGGAGGAAAATACCGACATAGAAGCATGGGATGCGGTCATCGAAAATAACGATGAATTATTGGAAAAGTATATCGCAGGAGAACCAATCAGCCGGGAAAAACTTGCGCGGGAGGAACAGCAGCGGGTTCAAGACGCCTCCCTGTTCCCGGTCTATTATGGCAGCGCCAAAAAGGGCCTTGGCATTCAACCGTTGATGGATGCGGTGACAGGGCTGTTCCAACCGATTGGGGAACAGGGGAGCGCCGCCCTATGCGGCAGCGTTTTCAAGGTGGAGTATACAGATTGCGGCCAGCGGCGTGTCTATCTACGGCTATACAGCGGAACGCTGCGCCTGCGGGATACGGTGGCCCTGGCCGGGAGAGAAAAGCTGAAAATCACAGAGATGCGTATTCCATCCAAAGGGGAAATTGTTCGGACAGACACCGCTTATCCGGGTGAAATTGTTATCCTTCCCAGCGACAGCGTGAGGTTAAACGATGTATTAGGGGACCCAACCCGGCTCCCTCGTAAAAGGTGGCGTGAGGACCCCCTCCCCATGCTGCGGACGTCGATTGCGCCGAAAACGGCAGCGCAAAGAGAACGGCTGCTGGACGCTCTTACGCAACTTGCGGATACTGACCCGCTTTTGCGCTGCGAGGTGGATTCCATCACCCATGAGATCATTCTTTCTTTTTTGGGCCGGGTGCAGTTGGAGGTTGTTTCCGCTTTGCTGTCGGAAAAATACAAGCTTGAAACAGTGGTAAAGGAACCCACCGTCATTTATATGGAGCGGCCGCTCAAAGCAGCCAGCCACACCATCCATATCGAGGTGCCGCCCAACCCGTTTTGGGCATCCATCGGACTGTCTGTTACACCACTCCCGCTTGGCTCCGGTGTACAATACGAGAGCCGGGTTTCGCTGGGATACTTGAACCAGAGTTTTCAAAACGCTGTCAGGGATGGTATCCGTTACGGGCTGGAGCAGGGCTTGTTCGGCTGGAACGTAACGGACTGTAAGATTTGCTTTGAATACGGGCTTTATTACAGTCCGGTCAGCACGCCGGCGGACTTCCGCTCATTGGCCCCGATTGTATTGGAACAGGCATTGAAGGAATCAGGGACGCAACTGCTGGAACCTTATCTCTCCTTCACCCTCTATGCGCCCCAGGAATACCTTTCCAGGGCTTATCATGATGCACCGAAATACTGTGCCACCATCGAAACGGTCCAGGAAAAAAAGGATGAAGTTGTCTTTACTGGCGAGATTCCCGCCCGCTGTATACAGGCATACCGTACTGATCTGGCCTTTTACACCAACGGGCAGAGCGTATGCCTTACAGAACTGAAAGGGTATCAGGCCGCTGTCGGCAAGCCAGTCATCCAGCCCCGCCGTCCAAACAGCCGCCTGGACAAGGTGCGCCATATGTTTCAGAAGGTAATGTAAAGATACATAATCGTCAAGACGGCAACAATCAGAAGTTATGGAGGGTAACAATGGAATGTAGTAAGGAAGATTTAATGGAAGCAAAAAAGCAAATTTGGGGAGTGGGAGAGAACATGGGAACAGAGGAAAGTAAAAAAATCTGGGAGGAGAACGCACAATTTTGGGATAATGCAATGGGTGACGAATCTAATGAATTTCACAGAGAGGTAGTGCGTCCCAAAGTAACGGAACTTCTATCTCCTAATCCTGCGGATTACATTTTGGATATTGCGTGTGGCAATGGAAATTATTCTTCGTATCTTGCACAAAGAGGCGCTTCGGTTGTCGCTTTTGATTACAGCAAAAAAATGATAGAATTGGCTAAAAGACGGCAATCACAATATGCAAAACAAATTGAATTTTGTGTGGCGGATGCGACCGATAGAAAAAGTATATTAGAATTAAAAAGAAATCGAGCCTTTACGAAAGCAGTTTCTAATATGGCAATTATGGATATTACGGATATTGAACCACTTCTTATGGCTGTTTATGAACTGTTGCAGGAAAGCGGAATTTTTGTCTTTGCAACGCAACACCCTTGTTTTGTCACGTTGACTGAAAAATATATGACACCGCACAGTTACTATGATATAGCGATTGAAGGGCAACCGAAAGAGCAGATTTATTATCATCGTTCCATACAAGATATTTTTAACCTTTGTTTTAGAGCTGGATTTGTCATTGATGGATTTTATGAAGAATGTTTTAAAACCAACAAAGAAATTCCTATGGTAATGATAGTAAGGCTTAAGAAGGTAAAACGTGATAGCTTAAAATAAATTCAAACAACCCACTGATTCGTAAAGGAGAATGTAACTTCATGTTTGCTAAAAATTCAAAGGCATATTCTGTCTACCTGCTGTTCCGATTTGTCTTTTCCCTGGCGCTTTCTATGTCCACAGTGCTGTCCAACGTGTACTACCTGAAGGTGGTGCAGCTGGATGCTTTCCAGCTTGTCCTGGTAGGGACGGTTCTGGAGACCTCCTGCTTTCTGTTCGAGATGCCCACCGGTGTGGTGGCGGATTTGTATAGCCGTCGGCGCTCGGTGCTGATTGGAATGTTCCTCTACGGCCTGGGCTTTCTGATGGAGGGTGCGCTACCGTGGTTCGCGCCGGTTCTGCTGGCCCAGGTTGTCTGGGGTTGCGGTGATACCTTCATCACCGGCGCTCTGGAGGCGTGGATTGCCTCGGAGGAAGAGGACAAACCCATAGACAAGGTGTTCCTGCGGGGCAGTCAAATGGGGCAAATCGGCGGCGTTCTGGGCGTGGTGCTGGGCACACTGCTGGGAAACATAAACCTGCAAATGCCTGTCATCTTTGGGGGCAGTTTGTGCTTGTTGTTGGGGCTGGTGATGGTTCGCATCATGCCAGAAACCAACTTCTCCCCTGCTATTGAGGAACGGCAGGGCTTGCTTAAAGACTTTGTCTGCCTGTTCAAGCTCAACCTGGGCTTTGTGAAAGGCGCACCTGTGTTGCTGGCGCTCTTAGCAATCACACTATGCGGGGGACTTGCCAGTGAAGGCTTTGACCGGCTCTCCACCGCTCATTTTCTGGATGACACGGTAATACCCGTTATCGGGCCGCTGAACAGCGTCACTTGGTTCGGTGTTATCAGTCTTATCGGCAGCGGCTTAGGTATTCTGGCTTCTCAGTTGCTCATCGCCCGCATGGAGAAAAAAGGGACTGTCAGCCGAACCAGTGTGGTCATGTCCACCAGCGCCGGGTATATCCTGTGCCTGGTTCTCTTCGCGGTGGGGCGGAGCTTTTGGTTCATGTTGTTGATGTTCCTGCTGGCGGGGCTTATGCGCACCATCAAGGAGCCTGTGCTGGCCGCCTGGATGAACGACCATGTGGATGAGAAAATGCGCGCCACAGTCTTTTCCACCAGCGGACAGCTGGACTCTTTCGGGCAGATCATCGGCGGGCCTATTGTGGGGCTGGTAGCCCAGCAGGTGTCCATACCCTGGGGGCTGGTCTGTACCGCTTTCCTGCTGTTGCCCGCGCTGTTCTTAGTGCCGGTGGCGGGAAAGAAGCGGGATTGATATGGCATAGTTAAGTTTACTGACGAGCGGGAGATTACTTCCGCTCGTCTTCATTTAGTAGCGCAAAATTTGAGGACTCTTTATTTCCTTATTCGGTATAGCGGAGGCGGCTGTCAATTCGACATAATTTTCTTGTGATACTTTACCGTACATGAGCATTCGCGCCGGGGTTATCGTTGCCGTACCCCTCCATGAGGTTAATGCCGCCCCAAATGCCAAGTCCTGCGCCAAGCGCGATTACCAAAGTCTGCAATACGTCAACTGCGCTGTTGAAAAAATCCATATAAACCTCGCTTTCTGCCGCTAAAACGGCTCAAAAAATGTTGTTGGAAATAAAAATGCCGCCGTTTTTATTCGGCGGCTGCGTCCTCGTCGGACAAATCTATTTCGTATATGTCAAAGGGTTCGTCGGGCTTTACGATTGCCGGACGGGTGGACATATACCGTTCAACGTCAAAAGCGTTTTTCTTGTCGAAGTCGGAAAGGTATTTGTAGTTCGGGTGCTGCGTTATATCGTACTTATCGCTGAAAAAGGGGCGCACGCCGCGCAACTGCAAAATACATTTTCCTCCGTCCATAACTGCGATTTCGTCCTGTGTCATCAACTCTTTTCCCAATTTCTGATAATTGAGGCCATGAGAAACCTGCGTGCCGCGATTTTCGGAAGTGTTGAAACTGTCGATTGTTTCACGTCCCAAGTTCTCCGAAATATCCTTTGCATTTTTCCCGCGCCCTCCCAAAAACAAGGTGCTGTCGGCATTGTCAAGTATGATTTCTGCCGCGTCCTTGTAAATGGCTTTTAGCTGGCTCTGCGATTGCAGAATGATAGAAGCCGAGATTTCCCGGCTGCGGATTGTGGCAATCAATTTTTCAAACTGCGGGATTTGTCCAATGTTTGCAAACTCGTCTAACAGGCAGCGAACATGAACCGGCAGCTTGCCGCCGTATTCGTCGTCGGCCTTGTCGCACAAGAGATTAAATAACTGCGATTGCAGCATAGCGATAACAAAATTAAACGTGCTGTCCGTATCGCTCATAATCAAAAACAAAGCTGTTTTTCTGTCGCCTAACGTGTCAAGTTCTAATTCGTCGTAGGACATAAGATCGCGCAATTCCTTTATATCAAAAGGAGCGAGCCTCGCACCGCAAGAAATGAGGATTGATTTTGCGGTTTTGCCCGCCGCCAATTTATATTTTCGGTACTGCTTCACCGCGAAATGGTCGGGGTCGCGTTCTTCCAAGTCGGCAAACAGCAAATCGACGGGGCTTTGATATTCCTCGTCGTCCTCGCGGGCTTCGCTGGCGTTGATAAGTTCCAACAGGGTAATAAAGTTCATTTCCTCGGCGGGGGCTTCGTACCAGATGTAGCCCACCAACGCGCAATACAAAAGCCGTTCTGCCTTTACCCAAAAATCCTCCGCGCTTTTTTCTCCCTCACCTTTGGTATTCGCTATCAACGTATTTACCAGCTTCAAAATATCTTTCTCGCTGCGGATATACACAAAGGGGTTGTAGTGCATAGATTTTTTGAAGTTAATCGTATTCAGTACCTTAATGCGGTAGCCCGCCCGTTGCAGCAGCTTCCCGCACTCAATCAAAACCGTACCTTTCGGGTCGGTTAAGACGTAAGAGGAATGAAGCTGCATTAGATTAGGTTTGACAAAAAATCTTGTTTTTCCGCTGCCGCTGCCGCCGATCACGACGACGTTCTTATTTCTCGCGTACTTCGGCTGCTTCGGGCGGCTGTTCATGGTAAGCCGTTCCGTCTGCGTCAAAATGATGTTGTTTTGGAAATCCGGGTCTATGTAGGGCTTTATATCTTCGGCGTTTCCCCATCGGGCAGAGCCGTACTCCGCGCCCTTGCGGTATTTCTTCGCGTTTTTCCCTTTGACATAGACTATCAAGCGGATAATCACCGCACCGACAATGCCGACAAGCAAATCCAACGGGTAAACGCTCGGCAAGGCGTTTTCAAAGGCTGCGGAAAATCCTTGTGTGATATTCAGTATCTTTGCAGAAATATCCGCGCCGGGGGCAAGCCGCACCGCCTGTCCGACTTTATCAAAGAGATAGACAAAGAACACATAGGGGATATTCGGAAGTATCAGCTTTTTGTAGTTGATCTGCTTCATATCTCGCGCCCCCTGTCCATTTTCTTTACCTTGTCGCGGGCGGCGTTAAGCTGCTTCGCCTTGTCCTTTGCAGCGGCAAGGGCTTTGCGGATAGAGGGCTTTTTCTCCCGGTTCAGCTTCTTTGCGGAAAACTCTTGAAACGCTGCGGTCATAACGTCCGCGTCCCGGCCTTTGAAAAACACAAGGTAACGGGTCTGCTCGCCCTTAACCTTTTTTAGCGAAAAATCTATGTTGTATTTCTTCGCCGTACTCTCAAAGGCTTTAATATTGCTGTCGGTGATCTCGATGTTGGAAACACCCGCGTTCTGCTTCATAAGCTGCCGCATGGTCTGTTTCCCATGCGCGGGTTTGCTTTTCTGCTCCAAAAACTTTTGGATTGCTTTCTGTAACGCCTGTTCGGTAAGCCGCGCCTTTTCCCACTTTGACGTATAGGGCAATCGTTTTTTGGGTTACTTCCTCCTGCAAGGTATCAACTCCTTTCCCGGTAAAGTGCGGCTATGCTCATTCGCCGCCGTATAAGTCGTGATTGACAAGGGCGGTATAGTAGCTGTCAATGGTACTCGGCGCGTTGAACAGCACCGCTTTTAGATACTGCTTGATGTTGCGCACTTTGGTTGTGTTCTCCCTCATGCAATCCAAAACAAACTCAATATGGCTGCTGTTCAGCTTCAAAAACTTGGATTTCACCAATTCGGCGGGGTAGTCGTCCCCGGCAATACGGATTGTCTTTCGGGCTGTGCAGACGGTTTCCAGCATAAGGTCAACAATCTCGTCCAAACGGTCTTTGTCAATTTTGCAGTTTTGAATGAGATGGTCGTATTCGATATTGTCCTTGATAATCTCCCTGTAAATCTCTACTGCGCTATTGCTTTTCGCTTCCGTTCTTTTCCTTTCCGGCGGCGTAGCCGCTTCGCCATGCGCAAAGGGCAAGGGGTTTAGGGAATGGAAAGGAATGGAATCGGTACTTGATAAATCAGTAATTGATTGTTCTTTACTTAATATATCTTTATTTAATTGCGTTGGATTTTCCAACGTAGGTTTTTCCTGCGTAGGTTTTTCCAACGTTGGATTATCCAATGTTGGATTTTCCAATGTAGGTAAATCCAATATAGGCGGCTGTCCGCCGCTGGTAGCTGCTTCCGGCTCTCGCGGCTGCGGCTGCTCGTATATGACGTAATCTGCGCCCCGCAAGCGTCCCTTTTCGTCGCGCTCCCGGCTGCGCACGATATATCCGGCTTTTTCGAGTTCCTTTACCGCTTCGCGGATTGCGTCGATCTTCTCCCGGTTGATATGGGATAAGCCCGCAAGGGTATAATCCCAATCTTCGGGCAGCGAAAGCATTTGCGACAACAAGCCCTTTGCCTTTAAGGACAATTCCTTGTTTCGCAAGTGGTGGTTGCTCATAACGGTATATCCCGTATTTCGCTCCACTCTGAAAACTGCCATATTTCCTCACTTCCTCTCTTGGTATGCGTGGACAATTAGAAAGCCGTTTTCGGCTGTTTTGGTATTGCAATATGCCCTTTGCCGTTTTCGCGTCTGCAAAGCCGCATGGCACAAGGGCTTTTGACCGTCTATTTGTCCATGCTGGCGTGCGTTTTCCGCGTCCTTTTGCCGGGGCAATAGGGACACTCTTTGAAAACGCAAAACTCATATTTCCACCCGGGGCGGTAGAAACGGCAAGTGCCGCAATCTTCATCATCTCCGGCACAACCGGATTGATAGCGGTCAAATCCCGGCTTCTGCTGCATGAGCAATTCAAACGCCCGCTGCTTGCCCTTTGTGAAATACATTCCGGCTGCACCTCCTTTCCTGCGGGCATAAAAAAACGGCGTTACTTTCTCCCCCAAAGGGGTTAAGGTAACGCCGTTTGTGTGCGTATTCAGTTTTTAACACATTCCCTGTCTATCCGCTGTCCGCAAAACCATTGATTTTATTAGCTTTTTGCCGCTATCGCTATCACACCTCATTATTCCAGCGGCCCGGATTTCAAGCCATGCTTGCAGACATTGAAGCCGGGAAAGTCGGCACCGTCATAGTCAAGGACATGAGCAGGCTGGGGCGTAATTACTTGCAGGTGGGATTTTACACGGAAATGCTGTTCCCTCAAAAGGGCGTGCGTTTTATCGCTGTCAATGACAACGTGGACAGCGCAAACGGCGGCATGGACAATGATTTTACCCCTCTGCGGAACTTATTTAACGAATGGCTGGTGAGAGATACGAGCAAGAAAATCAAGGCAGTAAAGAAAGCAAAAGGCATGAGCGGCAAGCCTGTAACCAGCAAGCCAGTCTATGGCTATCTCATGGACAAGGACGAGAACTATATCGTTGACGAGGAAGCCGCCCCGGTTGTCCGGCAGATTTACCAGCTTTGCCTTGCGGGAAATGGCCCGACCAAGATTGCCCGTATGCTGACGGAGCAGCAAATTCCCACGCCGGGGACGCTGGAATACCGCAGGACGGGCAGCACCCGACGCTACCACCCCGGCTATGAGTGCAAGTGGGCGACAAACACCGTCGTCCATCTGCTGGAAAACCGGGAGTACACTGGCTGTCTGGTAAACTTCAAGACGGAGAAGCCCTCTTACAAGGTCAAGCACAGCGTTGAGAACCCCATCGAGAAGCAGGCTATCTTCCCAAATCACCATGAGCCGATTATCGACACGGAAACATGGGAGCGTGTGCAGGAGTTACGCAAGCAGCGAAAACGCCCGAACCGCTATGATGAAGTGGGGCTGTTCTCTGGTATGCTGTTCTGCGCCGACTGCGGCCATGTGCTGTATCAGCAGCGGTATCAGAACAAGAACCGCAAGCAGGACTGTTATATCTGCGGCAGCTACAAGAAGCGTACCCGTGACTGTACGGCACACTTTATCCGCACCGACCTTTTGACGGCGGGCGTGCTTTCCAATCTCCGGCAAGTGACGGAATACGCCGCCAGGCATGAGAGCCGCTTTGTAAAGCTGCTCATCCAGCAGAACGAAATCGGCGGCAAGAGAAAGACCGCCGCAGCCACGAAGCAGCTTGAACAGGCCCAGACACGCATTGCCGAAGTGAACCGCATTATCAAGCGGCTGTATGAGGACAATGTAAGCGGCAAAATCAGCGACGAGCGTTTCATGGAGCTGTCGGCGGACTATGAGCAGGAGCAGCGGGAACTGAAAGACCGGGCTGCCGCTTTGCAGGAGGAACTTTCCAAGTCGCAGGCCGCCACCGTCAACGCCGAGAAATTCATGGGGATTGTGAGAAAGCACCTTGCTTTTGAAGAATTGACCCCCACCCTCTTGCGGGAAATGATTGAGAAAATCGTCGTGCATGAGTGCAGCTATGACGAGAACGGCACCCGCAGGCAGGACATTGAGATTTATTACAGCTTTGTCGGCAAGATAGACTTGCCGGAAGCCTAACGCCTGACCTATCCGACACAGCCCTAAGTGCCGGATAGGAACGGCAAAATTTTTTACACTTCTATTACTTCTTTATCGCACATTAGCAAATGCAGAGGAAGTGATTCAAAAGATCGCATATGATTATAAAACCGACAGTACCCATCCCTATCAGAATATTTATGTGCATCGGGAATATCTGACGGAGGAAGAAGCCTTGGAGAGAGACGAGGCTAATATTCAGGATGAGGACAGCCACGATCCTATGCGGCCCCAGAACCTCCGCTATGAGAATGGAGATAAGGGCCTGGTCGATATTTCACCGGAAAAGAAAGACTCTTATCAGGGCTATGGGGGATTGGAGGAAGATCTAAAGCGGATTTTTGAAGCAACCTATGGTAAAATAGAGAGAAAAGATCTGGGTCAGGCATTAAACCGGGATTTTGACCGGGAAAAGGCAGACCGGATCAGGGAAGAAGCAAAGGAAGCCTATCTTTTGACCCATCCGGCAGAGAAAAAACGCCGGGAAGAGAAACAGAAGGCAAAAGCAAAAAAGAAGCAGTATGTCCTGGTGGATGCCTATAATGTGATCTTTACGACCCCGGAATTAAGGGATCTGTCGAACAAAAATATGGATGCGGCCAGAGGAAAGCTTCTGGATCTTTTATCGAATTATCAGGGCCATCTGGGCTGTACTTTGATTGTTGTTTTTGATGCCTATAAGGTTAAGGGCAATCCGGGTGCAGGCAGCCACTGGAACAATCTCTATGTTGTTTATACCAGGGAAGCCCAGACGGCAGATGCCTATATCGAGCGGACGACTCATGAGATCGCCGGCCGGGAGGATGCGGACATTACCGTGATCACCTCCGATGGCCTGGAACAGATGATCGTTGTCGGAGAAGGAGCAAGGCGGATCTCGTCGAGAGAGTTTGAAAAGGAGCTGGAACGGGTCAATACTCTTGGCCTGGAGCGTTATCGAAGCCAGAATCCCGGCACATAACAGGGACAGGAAGTCCGGATTTGGCTTTCGCCGGAAAATGAATAGAGAGGGTAGCATTTGAAACTGATTCATGTCGCAGATCTCCATCTGGATTCCAAGATGGAAAGCAATCTGCCTGGGGAAAAGGCGAGGGAGAGGAGAGAAGAACTCCTTCAAACATTTGAACGGATGCTGGAATTTGCATCGTCGAACCGGGTCCGCGCTATTTTGATCGCGGGCGATTTCTTTGACAAAAAGCATGTTCGAAAAAGCGTCCGAAGACGAGTCTTGGAAGATATTCGTCAGCACACGGAGATGGATTTCCTCTACCTCAGAGGAAACCACGATGACTCCGATTTCTTACTCGATGAGCAGCCGGAGGAGATACCGGAGAATCTGAAGCTTTTCACGGCAGACTGCTGGACCAGCTATTCTTACGATGATCTCGTCATCACCGGTCGGGAGATCAATGCAGACAATGTCCAGCATCTTGCGACCAATCTGGTTTTGGATCAGGCCAAGACCAATATTGTTATGCTCCATGGCCAGGAGTCCGAAAATGACGGTTCCGGCCGGGCAGAGATCATCAATCGGAATGATTTCAAGGGCAAGAATATCGATTATCTGGCTCTGGGCCATATTCATTCCTATAAAGAAGGCAGGCTGGATGACCGGGGCATTTTTGCCTACAGCGGCTGTCTGGAAGGCAGAGGATTTGATGAGTGCGGGAAAAAGGGCTTTATCCTTCTTGACGTGGAAGAGGGACGGGTAGAAACAGAATTTATTCCCTTTGCCCGCCGGACCCTTCATGAGGTCCATATCGATCTGACACCGGATATGGAGATGCCGGATCTGATCCGGGCTTCGGAAGATGCCCTGCAGTCTATCCCTATGGATGATCTGGTCAAACTTGTTTTTAACGGAAAGATCCATATGGACATGGATCTGGATCTGGACAGGATTCGTATGCACTTTGAGGATCGTTTTTATTTCGTCAAGGTAGAGGATAAGACAACGGTTCAGATCGATTACGAGAGTTTTCGGAATGATCCTTCTCTCAAAGGGGAATTTGTTCGTCTCATGGAAGAGGAAGATCTGCCGGAGGAAGAAAGAGCGGCCATTATTGAAACCGGTATGCGGGCCATTATGGGGGAGGACATCGACTGATGAGACTTGAGAAATGCTATATCAGTGGTTTTGGCCGACTGAAGGACCTGGAATTTGAATTTCAGCCGGGATTGAATGAGATCCTCGAGGAAAATGGCTGGGGGAAAACAACCTTTACTGTTTTTATCAAGGCGATGTTTTTCGGTATGGAATACAGCCCGAGACGGAAAACCCTTACGGAACGGGAACATTATATGCCCTGGTCTCAGGCCCCCTACGGGGGAAGCCTTACATTTTCCACAGAGACCGGCAGCTATCGGATCGAGAGAACGTTCGGGAAGAAGGACACAGAGGATACTTTCCGTCTGATCGACCTTCAGACCGGCATGGAGTCCGATGCCTATAGTAAGGAGATCGGTCAGGAACTCTTCGGCTTGGATCGGGAATCTTTTGAAAAAAGTATTTTTGTCCCGCAGTCGGCACCACAAACGGTGATGACCGACAGTATCAATGCGAAGATGGGCGGCTTGTCTTATGTCAGGGATGATATCAATTCCTTTGAACAGGCGATCAGCCGCCTGGACGATGCCAGGAAAACATATACCAGAACATCGAAGGCGAATCCGGGCTCTCTTGTGAAGATCCGGGACGAAATTCGAAAGAAGCAGGCGATCGTGGAGGAGATCCCGGTTCTGACGGAGGCTTATGAGCAGAAAAAGGAACAACTGAAAAAGCGTGAGGCGGATCTTCTGTCTCTGCAGTGGGAAAAGGCCAAGCTGAGCCAGGATATCGCAGAGCGCAGCAAGATGGAGCAGGCTCTGGGCGCCTATCATGAGAAGACGCAGGTTCTGGAAAAGGATCGGGAGGAACTGTCCGGATTGGATGATTTCTTTGCCAGAGGAATTCCGGACCGTGACCAGGAGTCCGGGATGGAGGAACTGGAAGCCAATCTGGCCATCCTCAGGGCAAGTCTGGGAAGCTACAGAGAAAAGCTTCCGGCCATGGAAGAACAGAGCCGCTTGAGCCGTCTTTTTTCCTCTTCCATGCCCGAAGAGGAGGATCTCTCCTCCTATCAGAAAAGGGCCGACCGCCTGGGAGAACTTCGACTGCAGAGCAAGCGGACAACGCTCAGCGAAGAAGAGACGAGAGACCTCCAGGAACTTTCGGATTACTTTAAGTCAGATCGTCCGTCAAGGGATGAGCTGACCATGATCCAGGAAAAGGAACAGGAGAGACAGCAGCTCCTGGGACAGAAAAAAATCCTGGAAGAAAACTATGAGAAAAAAGAGGAAAAGCTGGGGAGAACGACAAACTCCAAAGGGATCCGATCCCTTCTTACGGGCTTATTCTTTGTTTTCCTGGCCGGCGGCATCATCTTCTACATTGCTTTAGGAAGTCAGGAAAAAATAGCTCTGTCGATTTCCTGCTTTGCCATTGCCCTGGTTCTTCTCTTATCCCGCCTGATCCTTGGCCTTCAGGTCCGCCGCAGAGCAAAGGATTTGAAACTTCGGAACGAAAAGGAAGAGAGCGAGTATCAAAAGAAGATCGAAGAGATCACGGAGTCCATAGAACAGTCGGAAAAACTGGAAAAACGGTTTCTGGAGCGTTACCCGGGCGAAGAGCCTCAGATCCTGGATCGGGTTCGTGAGGTTCAGAGAAAATTCGATCGTTATGTCACTTTGCAGCAGAGGGAGAAAGAAAGCTTGAGTGCGGCAGAAAGTGTGCTGGATCAGCTCTCTGAGGAACAGCTTTCCCTTTATACGGAGTTACAGTACTATGCCAATGCCTATGGCATGGATCTCTATCATGATGCCAATGAAAGAGAACTTCTGACCAAATTGGCACAAGATCGGTCGGCAAAGCTTGCTCTGGATCAGAATCTGAAGGAGATCCGAGAGCTGGAGACGAAGATCCGTGAAAAACAGGACCGTCTGACGGATTATCTGAATCGTTTTCCCTTCCCGGATGAGATGGCGGATCAGACGGATAAGGAAAAGCTCTCTGAGGTGCGAAGACGTAGAGAGCGTTATGACGACCTGATGGAACAGACAAAGAAACTGTCAGAAGAACTTGGGGAGATGAAGGGGCAGATCAGGCTTCCCGAAGACCAGGAGCTTGTCCCTGTCGAAAAGATGCAGGAAAAACAAGCTGCCATGGACCAGGAGATCCAGGATCTGAACCGCTTCATCCAGACGGATATCGAAGAAGTGAATGAAAGCTCGGAGGCCCTGGTAAATCATGAGGATGAGAGAGACCGTCTTGCAGATGATCTGGAGGAAGAAAAGCGGCTGAATCGGCGGCTCAGCATCATTACAAAAACCAAGGATTATCTGGATACCGCGAGGACCCGTTTCCTCTCTCGTTATATGGAACCGCTTCAGGAGGGGATGAAGACCTATTTAAGAGAGATGTTCCCGGATGAGCCGATTGATTTCAGCGAAGATGATTTCGAACTGGATATGAATCTTGGGATCCAATTTCAGTATCGTGGGCAGACAAAGTCTTCCACCTATTTAAGTGCCGGCTACCGGGATCTGACGGCTTTGGCAGCCCGTTTTGCCCTGGTGGATGTCCTTTATCACAGGGAACAGCCGATTCTGATTCTGGATGATCCACTGACCAATCTGGATCAGGAGAAGGTGAAGTCTGGCTTGGAACTCTTGAAGAAACAGGGAGAGAAGAGGCAGATCCTATATTTTACCTGCCATGAGAGCCGACTCTAAAGTGCTTGACTTTTTGTGTCGATTTCACTAATATAGAATCGTTGCGGGACATTTCGCAGCGATATGCGGGTGTAGTTCAATGGTAGAACACCAGCCTTCCAAGCTGGATACGTGGGTTCGATTCCCATCACCCGCTCTCATACTATAATCAAGTATACTATGCGCGAGTGGCTCAGTTGGTGGAGCATAACCTTCCCAAGGTTGGGGTCGCGGGTTCGAGTCCCGTCTCGCGCTTTCTGTTTAACAGGCAGCGAATGTAATAAACATTTACTGCCTTTTTTATTAGAAAAAAGGAGATAGGACTTATGAAAACGGCTGCAATCATACTCTTTATTGCCATGTATGCCTTGATGATCATCCTTCCGGAGAAATGGAGACCCAGGATCGCCTGTGCGGTTGCACTTGTCTTTCTGATCCTTGGCATTCTGCCTTGGGGAGAACTCTTTTTTGTCATCGACTGGAATATCCTTCTTATGATCTTCGGTACTGTAGTTATCGTGGATTACTTCATACAATCGAAGATGCCAAACTACCTGGCAGATAAGCTTCTGGATCTGGCACCTAATGTGATGTGGGTGACGATCTTGATGTCCCTCTTTGCCGGCATTGTTTCAGCCTTTATCGATAATGTGGCAACAGTCTATATGATCGCTCCGGTAGGACTTGCCATTTGTAAGAAGCTGAAGATCTCGCCGGTTCCTATGATCATCAGTATTGCGGTATCCTCCAATTTGCAAGGCGCTGCAACACTTGTCGGCGATACAACATCGATCATGCTGGCAGGAGCTGCCAGGATGGACTTCAATGATTTCTTCTGGTTCCGCGGCAGGCCCGGTGTCTTCTTTGCCGTTGAAGTCGGAGCCATTCTTACCATTCCGATCATGATGTTTCTTTTCCGGAAACAAAAAGAGCCGGTCGCAGCAGAAGAATATACGAGTGTTACAGACTATATCCCGACCATCGCCATGGTTGGACATATTGTCTGCCTGATTGCAGCATCCTTTATCCCCAACAAGCCGGAGACCACCAATGGCTGGATCTGCATGGTCTGGGGTATCGGCTGCATCGTTGCCGAATATATCCGGACCCGGGATAAGGGAAATATGATTTCGAACCTGAAGAATGTCGATTACCAGACGATTTTCCTTCTGGCAGGTCTGTTCGCTGTCATCGGTGGGATCACCAATATGGGGATCATCCAGGATATCTCAAAATTCATTATTAAAGCCGGCGGCAATAATTACTTCCTGCTCTATACGATCGTGGTCTGGGGCTCTGTCCTGATCTCAGCTTTTATTGACAATATCCCCTATGTGGCAACCATGCTGCCGGTCATCGGGGCAGTCGCAGGCAGTCTTGGCGTGGAACCTTACCTCCTCTATTATGGGCTTCTGATTGGGGCCACCCTGGGTGGAAATATAACCCCGATCGGTGCTTCTGCTAATATTGCCGGGACCGGCCTCCTTCGAAGAGAGGGATATGAGGTCTCTTTCGGACAGTTTATGCGGATCGGTCTTCCTTTCACTCTGGCAGCGGTCCTTGGAGGATACGGATTCCTCTGGCTGACCTGGAGATAAGTGAAAAAATAGCCGGGATTATTGCATTTTCTGATTTCGACTGCGATAATACAAATGATACCTGGCGTAGGAACAAGTGCGGAAAAGGCTTAGATTTCAATAAATCCATGAAGGAAGGCGGATCCCGTGGCAAGGAGGCATTTGTGAAAGCTTATCAGGAAATGACCAAAGAAGAACTGGAGAAGACGGTAACCGATCTGAAGAAGGAATACACGAAGTTTCAGGCAATGGAACTGACTCTGGATATGAGCCGTGGAAAGCCTTGCAAGGAGCAGCTGGATCTGTCCATGGGACTGATGGATGCCCTGAACAGCAGTGCGGATATGACTTGCGAAGATGGTACCGACTGCCGGAATTATGGTGTTCTGGGAGGTATTCGGGAAGCCAAGGAACTCATGGGTGACATGATGGAGAACAATCCGGATAATATTATTATCTATGGAAACTCCTCTCTGAATGTGATGTATGACTGTATCTCCCGGTCCATGACACATGGTGTTATGGGGAATACCCCCTGGTGCAAACTGGATAAGGTCAAATGGCTTTGCCCGGTGCCCGGTTATGACAGACATTTCAGTATTACGGAGTACTTTGGCATTGAGATGATCAATGTACCGATGACGAAAACCGGACCCGATATGGACATGGTAGAGAAACTGGTTTCTTCGGATGAAGCAATCAAAGGAATCTGGTGTGTGCCGAAGTATTCCAATCCACAGGGATACTCTTATAGTGATGAGACAGTCCGCCGTTTTGCACGTCTGAAACCGGCCGCCAAGGACTTCCGGATCTATTGGGATAATGCTTACGGCATCCATCATCTCTATGACAAGAATCAGGATTATTTGATCGAGATCTTAGCAGAGTGCAAGCGTGCCGGAAATCCGGACCTGGTTTATAAATTCGCATCTACATCGAAAGTTACTTTCCCGGGCAGCGGCATCGCGGCTCTGGCAACTTCTTCTAATAACCTGGATGATATCAGAGAACAGATGCGCCACCAGACCATCGGATACGACAAGGTCAATCAGCTTCGCCATGTCCGTTATTTCAAGGATATCCATGGCATGGTAGAGCATATGAGAAAGCATGCAGATATCATCCGTCCGAAGTTCGAAATGGTGGAGGAAACTTTTGAGAAGAATCTGGGCGGACTCGGGATCGGAAGCTGGACCAAACCGAATGGAGGTTATTTCATCAGCTTTGAGACCATGCCCGGATGCGCCAAGGAAGTGGTCAACCGCTGCAGAAAGGCCGGCGTCAAATTGACCGATGCCGGAGCAACTTTCCCTTATCATAAGGATCCCAAGGATAGTAATATCCGGATTGCACCGACCTATCCGCCCATCAATGATCTGAAAACGGCGGCAGAACTTTTTACACTCTGTGTAAAACTGGTTAGCGCACAGAAGCTTCTGGCAGAGGGAGGCTATGGTCAGAAGGCAGAAAAGCCGGTGAAGAAATAAAGATACGGCACTTGTGAAGGAAAGACCCTTAACTGTCTGCTCGTGATAGGGAGACGAAACTTAGAGCAGACAGGAAAATTTGAAGGAGAGTTTATGAACGGCGTATATGTCGTAGGTATTGCAGGAGGATCTGCATCCGGGAAGACAACCATTGTCAGTATGATCAAAGAGGCATTTGGCGAGGACATTGTTGTGATCAGCCATGACTCCTATTATAAGGCACATGATGAACTGCCTTTTGATGAGAGATCAAGGTTAAACTATGACCATCCCAATGCTTTTGATACCAATCGGATGATTTCTGATATCAAGCGATTGAAGAACAATGAGGAAATTGATGTGCCGGTCTACGATTATACGATCCATAACCGTACAGATCAGACCATTCATGTAGTGCCGAAGAAAGTCATCATTGTAGAGGGCATTCTGATCCTGGAAAATGCCGGCTTGAGAGATCTTATGGATATTAAGGTCTTTGTGGAAACGGATGCGGATGAACGGCTCATGCGTCGAATCCGGCGGGATGTCACGGAAAGGGGCCGGTCGGTCGAATCCATACTGAACCAGTATGCTCAGACGGTAAAACCTATGCATGAACAGTTTGTAGAGCCGTCGAAGAAATATGCGGATATTATTATTCCGCGAGGCGGAGAGAATCTTACCGGTATCAATATTCTGATGGAGCACTTAAAGAATATGCTTCGCTAATCCTTCCGGATTCTCTGAGATGACTATGGACTGAGAGATTCTTCAAAATTCTAAAAAATCCATAAATTCTTTCTTGACAAAAACATAAGAAAGCCATATATTAACAATCAACAGAGAGCAATGACGTTCTTTTCTTAAGTCACATGCTCTCTGTTTTTTGTTTTATTAAGACTGCAAAGGCGCTGTCTTCACGGGAATCCGGATCCCTGGAGATAGTGCCTTTTCCTTTTGCTTTAAAGTGTGCAGAAAAGGAAAGCTGTGACAGCAAAAAGGGCTGCAGTCAAGGAGAGGAAAGGAAAAGATAAGAAAGGAGACTTGAGTCATGAAATTTGAAATGACAACAGTCATTTGGATGCTGGTCGGCACAGCCCTGGTCTACTTCATGCAGGCTGGTTTCGCCCTCTGTGAAGCGGGTCTGACCAGAGCGAAGAACACCGGAAATATCCTGATGAAAAACATGATGGACTTCTGTATCGGAACCCCTTGTTTCTGGGTCATCGGATTTGGCCTTATGTTTAACGGAACCGGAGCCCTGATCGGACAGTTTGATCCTCTGATCCGGGCAAGTTACACATCCCATAATAGTGTTGTTCCTGGCACAGTACCCCTCTGGTGCTTCGTGATCTTCCAGACCGTATTCTGTGCAACCGCAGCGACCATTGTTTCCGGATCCATGGCAGAGCGGACCAACTTCAAAGCCTACTGTGTTTACTCTGCAGTGATCTCTCTGATCGTCTATCCGATCAGCGGTCACTGGATCTGGGGTGGCGGCTGGCTTTCCGGCCTTGGCTTCCATGATTTCGCAGGTTCCACCTGTGTACATATGGTCGGAGGTTTGATCGCCTGCCTGGGCGCATATCTGCTTGGACCCCGGATCGGAAAGTATGATAAGAATGGAAAGGCCAGAGCGATTCCCGGACACAATCTGACAGCAATGGCTCTTGGCGTATTTATCCTTTGGTTCTGCTGGTTCGGATTCAACGGTGCATCCACCCAGGCCATGAACAGTGATGCAGCAGCCGTTAGTGCTTCACTTGTATTCTTCAATACCAACCTCGCTGCAGCAGTTGCAACGGTCGTTACGATGATCTTCACCTGGATCCGCTACGGAAAGCCTGATGTTTCCATGACTTTCAACGCATCCCTGGCAGGCCTTGTAGCAATCACCGCTCCCTGTGACTGTGTCAGCCCGGTCGGTGCTTTCTTTATCGGTCTGGTATCCGGTATCCTGGTTGTCTTTAGTGTTGAGTTCTTCGATAATGTAGCTAAGATTGATGACCCTGTCGGTGCCGTTTCCGTCCATATGGTAAACGGAATGTGGGGCACCATCGCAGTCGGTCTCTTCTCAACCGGAGCAGATGGCGTCGGCAAGGGCCTCTTCTACGGAGGTGGTTTCCATCAGCTGGGCGTTCAGGCTTTGGGCCTTGTTTCCGTTGCAGCCTATGTTCTGATTATTATGCGGATCGCCTTCTTTATTATTGATAAGACCATTGGACTTCGTGTTCCGGCCAATGTCGAGATCGAAGGATTGGATATCCACGAACATGGTCTTGCAAGCGCATATTCCGGTTTTGCCATCACGGATGTTACCGATATCAGTCTGGATCCGAACGAGAATACCGATCTTGGCGAGGATGAATTCGATAAGGCATCGGATGCGCAGAAAAGTGCCGCAGTCAAAGTCTATAAGGCACCGGAAACAGCTGCAGTCGGTCCGGTCGAAGCAGATACAGAAGTTCATAAGGTTTCCATTATCTGCCGCCTGGATCACTTCGACCGTCTGAAGAAGTCCTTGAATGAACTCGGTGTCAGTGGTATGACCGTTACCCAGGTCATGGGCTGTGGGATTCAGAAGGGATCTATGGAACGTTATCGTGGTGCCGTAGTAGACTCAACCCTTCTTCCTAAGATCAAGCTTGAAGTGATTGTGGCCAAGATCCCTGTGGACTCCGTTATCGAAACGGCCAAGAAAGCCCTCTACACCGGTCATATCGGAGATGGTAAGATCTTCGTATATAACGTTCACCGTGTTGTTAAGGTAAGAACCGGTGAGGAAGGTGTTGCAGCCCTCCAGGACGTCGAATAAAAGCTTCTGCATGATATGGAAAAAGGGGCTGTGAAATAATCAGCTCATGAAAAAAAGAGAAGGGGCTGTGAAAAAATGAGATCATCATTTTTTCACAGCCCCTTTTTTGTCCAGAGTCAAAAGCAGCTTTTGACTTGATGTTTGTCTTTATTCCAGTTCAAAAGCACCGGTATAGAGCTGATAGTAAACACCCTTCTGTGCCAGAAGCTGATCATGGGTTCCACGCTCAATGATATGACCATGATCCAAAACCATGATGGCATCGGAATTTCGTACGGTCGAAAGACGATGGGCAATCACGAATACGGTCCGCCCCTTCATCAGGTTGTCCATTCCCTTCTGTACCAGGGCTTCGGTCCGGGTATCAATGGAGGAAGTCGCCTCATCCAGGATCATAGCCGGAGGATCGGCAACAGCCGCCCGGGCAATGGAAATGAGCTGTCTCTGTCCTTGGGAAAGCTCGGATCCGTTATCGGTCAGCATCGTCTGATAACCATCCGGTAAACGGCTGATGAAGTCATCGGCATTGGCAAGCTTTGCAGCATTGATACAGTCATCGTCACTGGCGGATAGATTTCCGTACCGGATATTGTCCATGACCGTTCCGGTAAAGAGATTGACATCCTGGAGGACGATACCGAGAGAACGTCTGAGGTCCGGTTTTTTGATTTTATTGATATTGATGCCGTCATAGCGGATCTTGCCATCCGGAATATCATAGAAACGGTTGATCAGATTCGTGATTGTGGTCTTACCGGCGCCGGTCGCACCGACGAAAGCGATCTTCTGACCGGGTTTTGCATAGAGGCTGATGTCATAGAGGATCTGCTTGTCGTCTGTATATCCGAAGTCGACATGTTCCATTTGGATATCTCCGGTCAACCTGGTATAGGTGGTTGTATTGTCGGCTTCGTGATAATGCTTCCATGCCCAGAGATTGGTTTTATGGTCAGTCTCTGTGAGATTTCCATTGGCATCTTCTTCGGCATTCACCAGAGTGACATAGCCTTCATCTTCTTCCGGCTTCTGATCGATCAATTCGAAGACACGGTCTGCGCCGGCAAGGGCCATGGCAATCAGAGGAACCTGCATGGAAACCTGTCCTATGGTCTGGGACAGCTGACGGGCAGCGCCGAGGAAGGAGATGATAATACCGGCCGTCATGACACCTATGCCGGAAAGCCCTATATTTGGCGCATGGCCAAAGGCCATCAGAGCCCCGGCAAAAGCAATGGCGACGTACATGAGGTTTCCGATATTTCCGACGATAGGCATTAAGACGTTACCGGATCGATTGGCCTCGTTACTGTCATGGAAGAGGTCTTCATTTAAACTGTTAAAATCCCGGATGGTTTGATCCTCATGGACGAAGACCTTTACGACTTTCGTGCCCTCAAGCATCTCCTCCACGAAGCCTTCTTCTTTGGCCAGGGACTTTTGCTGCTTCATCATGTATTTGGCGGAGTGGGTGGAATATTTCTTTGAGACAGAGAGGATCAGAAAAATGAAGCCCGCTGTGATCAGAGAGAGCCAGAAACTGTAAGAAAGCATCAGGATGACAATGGCCAGGATGGCAAGAAGTGACTGGAAGATCATCGGAGCACTCTGGCCGATCATCTGTCGGATGGCATCGGTATCGTTGGTATAAGTCGACATGATGTCTCCATGGGCATGGGTGTCGAAATACTTGATGGGCAGGCTTTCCATATGGTTAAACATGTCATCCCGGAGATTCTTCAGGGTTCCCTGGGTGACGGTCGCCATGATCCTGGTATAGAGGAAATTGGCTAAGATACCAATCAGATAGATCGATGCCATGGAAAGAATATTGGCAGTAAGTTTACCGGCAACGGAGGCCATGCCGTTTTTCAGGCCCGGTGTGATGCAATCGTCGATCAGCCGCTGTAAAAAAACATTTGCAACAGTAGAGGAAATACCGGCAAAGACAATACAGATCATAACGACGATCAGACGGCCTTTATAATGTTTGGCAATATATTGTAAGAGCCGCTTACCGGTTCCTTTCTTTCCGGCGGAAAGTTTCTTCTTTTCCATAGTCACTCAGGCCTCCTTTCTGGTTTGAGAATCATAGATTTCGCGATAGATGCCATTCGCCTGCAGAAGCTCATCGTGGGTGCCTTCCTCGACGATCCTGCCCTTGTCCATGACGATGATATGATCACAGTCCTGGACGGAAGAGATTCTCTGGGCAATAATGATCCGGGTAGTATCCGGGATCTTTTCTTCCATGGCCTTTCGGATCAGAGCATCGGTCTTGGTATCCACAGCCGAAGTGGAATCATCGAAAATCAGGATCTTCGGCTTCTTTAACAGGGCTCTGGCAATGCAGAGACGCTGTTTCTGACCGCCGGAGACATTGGAGCCGCCGCGTTCAATCCAGGTATCGTATTTTTGAGGGAATTGTTCGATAAATTCATCTGCCTGAGCCAGCCGACAGGCATTCACAATGTCCTCATCGCTGGCCTTTGGATCACCCCAGTGCATATTATCCTTAATCGTTCCGGAGAACAGGACATTCTTCTGGAGAACAACCGAAACCTGATCGCGGAGACTGTCCAGGTCATAATCCCGTACATCGATTCCGCCGACCTTGACGGATCCCCGGCTTACATCATAGAGACGGGAGATGAGCTGGATCAAAGTTGTCTTGGAAGATCCGGTGCCGCCGATAATACCAAGGGTGGAGCCGGAGGGAATGGTCAGAGAAATGTCAGACAGGGCATCTCTTTTCGCTTTCTCAGAGTAGCGGAAGGAAACATGATCGAAGACGACCTCGCCGTTTTTTACTTCTTTTTCTCCGTTTTCGGGAGAAACCAGGGTGCTCTGATAGGTGAGGACTTCCGCAATACGTTCAGCACTCTCTTCAGACATAATGATCATTACGAAGACCATGGAGATCATCATCATAGAGATTAAGATCTGGACTCCATAGGTAATGAAGGACGACAGCTGACCGGTCGTAAGGGAAGAACCGTGGGACAGTATGATGATGCGTGCTCCGAGGAAGGAAACCAGAAGCATTGCAGTATAGATCGCTGTCATCATAATAGGTGAGTTCAGAGCCAATATTTTTTCGACATGTGTAAAATCCTTCTGGATGTCTGCGGATCTTTTGCCAAATTTCTTCTTTTCATAATCCTCACGAACAAAGGATTTCACAACGCGGATCCCGTTGACATTCTCTTGAACCGAATCATTCATTGCATCATATTTCTTAAAGATCCGAACGAAGATGGGATGTACGAAAGCTGCGATTCCAAGCAGAGCAATCGCCAGGACAGGCAGAATGACAATAAAAATAAGAGACATCCTTGCGTTGATTCTTAATGTCATAATTACTGCAAAGATAATCATGAAGGGTGCCCGGATCAAGGCCCGGATGATCATGGAATAGGCGTTCTGTACATTGCTTGTATCCGTTGTCATTCGAGTGACCAGGGAGGAAGTGGAGAATCGATCCACATCGGCAAAGGAGAAGGTCTGGATATTGGAGAACATATCCTTTCTTAAATTCTTTGCAAAGCCGGTTGCTGCTTTAGCGGCCTGAATGGCAGCCATGCGTCCGCAATAGAGAGAGCACATAGCCAGAGCAACTAAGAGGATTCCATCCATGAGGATGGGTTTCATGCTGCTGCCGTTCATGTGGTCGATCAGAGATGCCATGACAAGGGGGATGATACATTCGAAGATGACTTCGAATGCAACGAAGACCGGCGACAGGATCGAGGGCTTCTTGTATTCCCGGATGCTTTTCGACAGTGTTTTTACTACCATTTTGAAATGCGTCCTTTCTAAGAAAATAAGATGATGATTCCTATACACATGAAAAAACAGGGGGATCCTTCTTTCGAATCTCTTGTCAGCTTTCCAAACCCTGTTTGCTTTTGGTATTCATAAGAGAAGCCAGCATTGGGAAGGTATTTGTTTCAAAATATTCCCGGTTCTCTGTCAGATTTAAAAGGAGGTGCTCCAGGAGAGAATCCAGTTCTGTGATTTCTGCTTGAGAAAAATCAGAGAGAAGGAGATTCTCGATCTTCTTTCGCCCTTCCATGACAAGCGCACGGTGTTCCATGGCCCGGTCTGTCAGGGTGACGATCCGGTTCCTTTTGTCTCTCTTATCAATTTCAGAGGTCACATATCCATTCTTTTCCAGACGGTGGATCAGACCACTGACAGTGGGATGAGAGACACCAAGCTGCTTCTCGATCTCCTTCTGTGTTGCCTGCCCCTGGTTTACATATAAAGTCTTTAAAACGTGAGCCTGAGAGAAGGTGAGGCCCCACTTTTTCAGATTCTCGCCGAAGTTGTATTCCAGGAGTCGGTTGATCTGCAGTAAATGCATAAAAATTCTATTTTCCATAGACATTCCAAGATCTCCTAATTAAAAAGTAGCGTGCTACAGATCAAAACCGTAGCATGCTACAATATACCATTCGAATCAAAACTTGTAAAGCCAGGATCCGGATCCTTTATGAAATTTTAATAAATGTAGGATTACTGATTATAAGTTGAAAGAAATGGATACCATACGAAAGCCCTGAGCGGAGGATGGGATGGGAACGATTTCAAAAAATCATGGAAAAATCCCTTCTTATAGGATATAATCCATAAGGAAAATAATAAGTTTTAAGTCCATGGGATTTGTTGTGGATTTTCTTGAACACAAATCAGAATCGGAGGTATTTACTATGATCGAGTGGAAGAATCTGGATAGCCTGACTTCCTTTCATGAATTGGAAAAGGCAAAGCGTGTTGATCTCGTTGATGCAATGTCAGGTGAGAAGGGCAGAGAGCGGGTCAAGAAGTATTCGGTAGACGGCGCCTGCGGCTTTCGTTACAACTATGCTGCCAAGGCAGTAGATGACCAGATCCTTTCCATTTTAAAGAAACTTGCTGAAGAAGCACAGCTTGCTGAGAAATTCGAAGATCTCTATAACGGTGACGTAGTCAATACCGGAGAGAAGCGCCTGGTTCTCCATCATCTGACCCGCGGTCAGCTGGGAAAGAAGGTAGAAGCAGATGGCGTTGATAAGCGGGCTTTCTACCTGGAGCAGCAGAAGCGGATCGCAGACTTTGCCAATAAGGTCCATGCCGGTGAGATCACCAATGCCAAGGGTGAAAAGTTTACAACCGTTGTACAGATCGGTATCGGTGGATCCGATCTCGGCCCGAGAGCCATGTATCTGGCACTGGAGAATTGGGCTAAGAAGCAGGGCTGCTTCCATATGGAAGCAAAGTTCATTTCAAATGTAGACCCGGACGATGCTTCCCAGGTTCTCGCCTCCACCGATGTCGCTCACGCAATTTTCATCCTGGTAAGTAAGTCAGGTACCACATTGGAGACCCTGACCAACCAGGCATTCGTTATGGATGCATTGAAGAAGGAAGGCCTGGATCCGGCAAAGCATATGATCGCTGTTACATCCGAGACTTCTCCTCTGGCTCATAGCAAGGACTTCCTGGATGCCTTCTATATGGATGATTATATCGGCGGCCGTTATTCCTCTACTTCCGCTGTCGGCGGAGCCGTTCTCTCTCTGGCTTTCGGACCGGAGGTGTTCGCAAGCTTCTTGAAGGGTGCTGCAGAAGAGGATGAGAAGTCCAAGGAGAAGGATCCTTTAAAGAATCCGGCTATGCTGGATGCACTGATTGGTGTCTATGAGAGAAATGTTCTCGGTTTCCCGAGCACCGCTGTTCTGCCTTATTCCCAGGCTTTGATCCGTTTCCCGGCCCATCTCCAGCAGCTGGACATGGAGTCCAACGGCAAGTCCGTCAACCGTTTCGGCGAGAGACTTTCCTATGTGACCGGACCGGTTCTTTTCGGCGAACCGGGTACCAACGGTCAGCATTCCTTCTATCAGCTTCTGCATCAGGGAACCAATATTGTTCCCCTGCAGTTCGTCGGCTTCAAAAAATCCCAGCTTCAGAACGACGTCGAGATCCAGGGCTCTACCAGCCAGCAGAAGCTCTGCGCCAATGTTGCAGCCCAGATCGTAGCCTTCGCCTGCGGAAAGAAGGATGAAAACACCAACAAGAACTTCGAAGGAAACCGTCCTTCCAGTATTCTTGTCGGCGAGGAAGTAAATCCCGAGACCCTGGGTGCACTTCTGGCTCATTTCGAGAACAAGGTTATGTTCCAGGGCTTCCTTTGGAATGTCAACTCTTTTGACCAGGAAGGCGTTCAGCTTGGGAAGACCCTTGCAAAGAAGGTCCTGGCCGGCGATACCGACGGGGCTCTGTCTGAATATGCCAAGCTTCTTGAGATCTAAGTGAAGGATCTGTATTCATACAATCCGAACGAGAAGAGAATCTGTATTGAAATATAGACCGGTTCTCTATGGAGTACAGGAGTCGAAAATAGAAGAGCATCGAAATAAGATTCGTGCAAAAAAAGAGAGCGGGTGGAAAATTCCATCCGCTCTCTTTTTCTAAGCAGGCTTGTTCGGAAGCAATGGGAAGACTCTCCGACCGGCCGCTTTTAGCTTCTTTTGTTTCTCAGGCAAAACGAAAGACGTCCTTGTAATCTTCCTTAAAGACATCGAAGACAGCCTGGAGAATATCCTCGTCCTCTACGCTGTAGAGCATACCTTCTTCCTCCCCCTCGGTGATATATTCGGCGATGACGACGTGGCCGCCGGGAGCTGTCAGTTCTGCCTCCGGAACCAGGACGATATAAGTCCTGCTCTGATAGAAGACTTCCTCGAGATAGTGGTATTCCACATCGTTTCCACTTTCGTCCTTCAAAACGATCATGCTGTCCTTGTAGGCGTCATTTGTACTCATATTTTCTCCTTTTTCTGTTGTTTTTTTGCAGTTTTTTAACTTTGTATTCCTGCTGATTCGTATTAGTATCAGTATCAGTTCTTATCAATATTCATTTAAATCAGAATCATTTTGTATTCTGACTGGTCACTTCTGCTGTCTGGTTTACATTTCTCTTCGCCTGGCGGTTGACCAGGTTGATTCCGATAGCTATGAAAATGAGGGACAGGAGGTAATTCCAGTTCAGGCCTTCTGTTTCTCCGAGGAAGAGGGCCGATAGCAGAACTCCGAAGACCGGGTTCATGAAACCGTAGACCGAGACCAGACTGACATCATTGTATTTTAACAGGATGGTCCAGATCGTGTAGGCAGCCATGGAAATGAAGGCCAGATAGAGGAAGAGAAGGAAAGATCCGGGCGTCAGGCTCTTGGGCCGGGCGCCGGCAAGCATGGCACCGACCGACAGAATCAGGCCGCCGATCAGGAACTGCCAGCCGGAAAGAAGGACCGGATCCGACTTTCGGGAAAAAATCTTGGCAAAGATCGAAGAGAAGGAATAGGTGATGGCCGAGCAGAGGATCATGCCTTCTCCGATCCAGGTCATATGAAAGTTAAAGCCGCCGCCGTTCAGATTCACAAGAACGACACCGAGAAAACCTAGGATACAGCCTAAAATCTTCCGCCCGGTCAGCTTCTCCATCCGAAAGAGGAGAGAAGCGGACAGGATGGACAGGAAAATCGAAAGGGAGTCTACGATCGAGGTGTTGACGCCGCTGGTGTGGGCGATTCCTATATAATAGAAGAAATACTGACCGACTGTCTGGAAAAGGCAGAGCCAGAGAATAGAGGGAAGCTCCTGCTTTTTGGGGATCAGGGGCTTCTTTTTGAGAAGGCTTCCGACGATTATTACAAGAATTCCGGCCAGGGCAAAGCGGCAGCCGGCAAAGAGGATCTGATCGGCAGTCTGATCCGGCCGGATGGCAAAGAGCTTCATGCCGATTTTTACACAGGGAAAGGCCGAGCCCCAGAGGGCACAGCAGATCATGGCACCGAAGAATACAACGATGCGCTTCTGAAGGAAGGTTTTTCGTTTTAACTGCTTCTCTTCGGAAGACTGCTTTGCATTCTGCCTGGGCAGGGTTTCCTGGGAAGACTGGTATGGATTGCTTTTGGATGGGGCCTCATTTGGAGATATATTGTTTTTCGTATTCATTTGTATTGCCTTATTTGTATTTCTGTTGTCTTATTCTTTTAAAAAGTATAGGATTTTTATAGATTTTATGATAGAGGAAAAATCCCGGGAGGTCTTATGAGTAGTTTCTTTGCAACGATTTCAAGAATGAAGTATATCGAGCGCTGGGCCCTGATGCGGTCGAGCCGGCCGGAATCCTTAAGCGAGCACAGTCTTGAGGTGGCAATGATTGCCCATGTACTGTGTCTGATCGGAAACCGCCGTTTTGGGAAAACGCTGGATGCCGAGAAAGCAGCCCTGATCAGTATCTATCATGATGCTTCGGAAATCATCACCGGTGACATGCCGACCCCGGTCAAGTATTCCAATCCGACGATTCGAAATGCCTATAAGGATGTAGAGAGTCATGCGGAAGATCAGCTGACCCGTCTGTTACCCAAAGACTTGCAGGAAGATTTTTCTGAAATCTTCCATGGAGATCACAGTCCTGAGGAGGACTACGTGCGCCATCTGGTCAAAGCTGCTGACAAGATCTCGGCATTGATCAAGTGTATAGAGGAAGAAACAGCCGGAAATACAGAGTTTCGAACGGCCAGACAGACGCTTGAAGAGGCGGTATCCTCCATGCGAAAGGATTATCCGGAAGCAGACGTCTTCTGTAAGGAGTTTTTGCCGGCCTATGGGAAGACTCTGGATGAACTGCTATCGGACAAATAAATTCCTCATCCCGGAAAAGGCTTCCGTAAAAATTCTTATTGCAGGGATCCCCAGAATTTCCGCAGGTCCTTTTCACTGGCCCAAAGGGAACCCTGGATCATCGCTGCCTGGCCACCGCCTCTGGCCTTAAAATTCTGACTCAGAAGCTTCTGTAATTCGCGAAGATCTCTGTTTTTTGCACCGGAACCTATGATATAGGAATATTCACGGGACGGATCCTCTTCTTTTGCAGAATGATCCTCAGAAGCCTTCTCTTTTGGAAAGAAGATGGCTGAGATTCCGCAGTGATCTGTCATTAATTGATTCACAGACCGGCGGATCTGGTTGGCAGAAGAGATCTCGGTGAATAGAAGCGGATTTCTTTCGGAAGACGGGATCGCCAGGATCTTCTGCTCTAAAAGTTTCCCTTCCGCCTCATTCAAGGAAGCCTGCAGGCGGGCCTTTTCCTCCATCAGATCCTTGATCCGGCCGGCCAGGGAGAGGACCGGAAGTTTTAAGAGATGGGAGATCTGATCCAACTCCTTCTGCTTAGCCCGATAATCTGCTTCTGCCCGCTCGCCGCAGAGGATGGACAGGCGGACACCGCCCTTATAATTCATAAAGGAAATGACCTTTAACAGGCCGATCTCCGCTGTACTCCTGACGTGGGGCGCACAGCAGGCACAGACATCACAGCCAGGGATGGTAACGATTCGGATCGGACCGGTAAGTTCCTTCTTGCTTCGGTAATTCATATGGTCCAACTCTTTTTCGTCCGGGTAGCGGCATTCAATCGAGACATTCTGGCGAATCCAGTCGTTTGCCTCTATTTCGAGTTTTTCGATATCTTCTGCAGTAAGCTTTCCATTGTAATCCATGGTGACTTCATTGTCGGATAAATGAAAACCGACATTTTCATAGCCAAAATACTTATGAACCAGTCCGGAGAAAATATGTTCTCCGCTATGATTCTGCATATTGGAGAAGCGGTAATCAAATGAAATGATTCCGTGGACCCTTGTAGCGGGATCAACTTCCTGGGCCAGAACATGGCGAATCACTGCATTATCCGAACCATTTTCATCTATTTGGACATCCAGGACCGGAAGGATCAGGGAGAAACCAACCATGAGAAGGCCCCTGTCACAGGTCTGCCCGCCTTCTTCCGGGAAGAAGAGTGTTTGATCCAGAATGACTTCATAGAAGGCATCCGCTTCGGACAGAAGCCCCGGCGCGGTCTCTAATATAAGAGCTCTTTCTTTCAGCCTTTTTATTCTCTCGGGATCTTTGATTTTCCGGCAGGATATGACTTCGGCATCGAAATCTGAAGCATAGGCATCCCTGTCATATAACTTGATCGTCTTCGTAATCTGTCCTCCTATGGGTAAGCTGCTCTCTGATTGTTCATTTTCTAAATTCCTTGTACAGTATAACAAATAATCAAAGATTTATGATATAATTCAGTTTCGCAATATCAATCGTTTTTAGGGTTTTATTATGGCTTTTACAGATATTTTCTTTTTGATGCGTTTTCTGCCGGTCTTTCTGATCGTTTATTATCTTGCGCCCAACAAGTATAAGGATGCCATCCTCTTTATCGGTTCTATTGTCTTTTATGGATATGGGGATCGGAGAATGGTTTTCCTCTTATTGGGACTTACCATAGTCAATCACTTTCTTGGCAAGGCTTTGGTCAAGCCGAGAGGAATTTCCATTATAGAAGATGGCGGTGGAGTCGGCTACGAAAAAATCAGCATTCTGCCTGCTGTCAAGAGAAATGAAAATGATGTCAGCCGTAAAGTTTTACTGGCCGTCGCGGTAATTTTGGATGCGGGAGTTCTTACTTTCTTCAAGGTCAGGGCTCTTCGCGTGGCAGGTGCAGGTCTTCCCCTGGGCCTGAGTTTTTACATCTTCAAAATGATTTCTTACCAGGCAGACCTCTATACCGGAAAAATTCGTATCACGCCGAGTTTTTGGCGTACAGCGGCTTATTTCACTATGTTCCCGCAGATTGCGGAGGGCCCGATCATGCGTTACAGCGAGGGCGGCTTCGATGATCTGAAAGGACGGAGATATACCTTCTCAAACTTTGAAAGAGGCGTAGAGCAGGCAGTTGCCGGATTGGCGATGAAGGTTCTTCTGGCGGACCGGATCGGTATTCTTTGGAATGAGATCTCAAAGATTGGTTTTGAGAGTATCTCGACACCTCTGGCCTGGATGGGAGCCTTTGCTTATACCTTCCAGCTTTATTTCGATTTCTGGGGCTATTCCCTGATTGCATCCGGTGTCGGCATGATGCTGGGATTTCCGGAAGTCATCAACTTCGACCATCCCTATGCCGCCAAAAATATCGGGGATTTCTACCGCCGCTGGCATGCAACGCTGGGAAGCTGGTTTCGGGATTATATCTATATTCCAATGGGAGGAAGCCGGACCGCTACATGGAAGATCATTCGAAATCTTCTTGTTGTCTGGGCAATTACCGGTCTCTGGCATGGCGGAACCCTGAATTTCTTGATCTGGGGTCTTGTCCTCGGTCTGATCATTATTCTGGAAAAATTTGTTTTCAAAACAGGGATGAAGAAGTTCCCTCTCTGGGGGCATCTGCATGTTTGGATCCTGATTCCTCTGACCTGGGTGGTTTTTGCAGTCCCGGATCTGAAAGAGCTTCTTATGTATTTTGCCAGACTCTTCCCCTTCTTCCACAAGGGGCAGTCTATGGATCCTATGGACTGGGCGATCTATCTGAAACAATATGCTCCTTTCTTTGCGGCAGCTATCGCCCTTTGCATTCCTGCAGTAAGCCAATGGCTTCGGGCGCACAGAAAGAATCCGGCGGTGGTGATCGGCAGCCTGATTCTCTTCTGGATCTCTATCTATTTCTCTGTCACAAGTCAGGGAAATACCTTCATGTATTTCAGTTTTTAATGAAAGAACAGCGATATGTCCAATAAAAATGTTCAAAGAAAACAAGATCATCGATCAGATTTTTGGAAATTTTTGGTCCTGTGTGGAAAAAAGATCCCTCTTTTTTCTCTGATTCTTCTTTCCTGCGTGATTTTATCCATCGTGGGTTTCATTGGTTTACATACCAGGCTGAAACGTTACCGGAAACTGGATTTCGTTAAGGAACCGGTATATTCGGCTTTGATTTTTGACCTGAAAACCAAGAGGAATGGTGGAGAAGAGGCGGCGGCTGCTATCGTCAACTCCGATAGGAACAAAGCAAATGAAATAAAACAAGAGAAAAGACCATCCAAGCAGGAAATGAAAAAAGCTTTGGATGAGAGACTGACCATCCCAAAAGGAGTTTGCAATCCGGTGGTTCCTGCCAAGGATTATGGCGTCGTCGATTCCTCACTCATTGCAGATCCTTCCACGGTTTTTACAACAGACCTGACCGGATATTTTGCGCCGGATGGAACTTACCGTTATCTGAAAAAAGCAAAGAGTGATGATTATTTCAAGGACGCTCTGATGATTGGAGATTCCAGAACGGTCGGACTGTCCATGTGGGGACCTCTGGTTGGAAAAACGAACTTTTTCTGCAAAGAGTCCATGAGTGTATTCGGAGTTACAAGTAAGGAGTTAAATTACAGCGGTGTGGATGGGGAAGCAGGTGCGATGACTTTGGATCAGCTTCTCTCCTCTCACAAATTCCGCAAGGTTTATATTTCCCTTGGGATCAATGAAATGGGATATCCTTTGATGAGATATTACAACGGATATCGGGCATTGATGGAGAAAATTCATGCGGCATGGCCGGATGCGATCATTTATATTGAAGGAAATCTTCATGTCAGCGCGGAAAAATCTCAACAAGATCCGACCTATAACAACACGAATATGGTTATGCGAAATACGGCAATCGCATCTCTGGCGAATGGCCGGGATACCTTCTATATCGATCCCAATACAGAGGTTTGTGATGGAGACGGCAATCTGATTGCAGACTATACTACAGATGGCATTCATCTGAAGGCTGCTTTCTATAAGAAATGGGTCGAGGCACTGGAAAACAATACCATCGACCCGGACCAGGCGGCGAAGGCTGCAAAATAAGGCGGCAAAATAGGGTGCCAAAATAAGGTTGCAAAATAAAGCTGCAAAATAAGGTCGCAAAATAAGGCTGCAAAATAGGGTGTCACCTGGCGATGGTTACAGCTGCTGTTCTGCAATGAGATCCTGTAATTCCTTTGGCGAGAAGGAGTATTCTTTGTTACAGAACTGACACTTCATCTCGATGGGCTTCCCATCGTCGATCATTTCCTGCAGATCGGACCTTGGAATGGTGAGAAGAGCCTTCTCGATTCTTTCCCTGGAACAGTCGCAAGTATAGGAAACCGGCATCTCGGATAAGACTTCCAGGCCCATGTCACCCAGGATATGCTCCAGGATGTCCTCCGGTTCCATGCCTTTTTCCAGCATTTGGGTGATGGAATGGATCTCTTTCAGACGGGCTTCCAGCTTGTCAATATCAGATTCTTTTGCATCCGGCATGAGCTGGATGATAAAACCGCCGGCGTCTTTTACTGTCCAATCGGTATCTACCAGGACGCCGAGACCGACAGAGGACGGGACCTGTTCGCTGACGGCAAAATAGTAGGTCAAATCTTCGGCAATCTCTCCGGAAACCAGGTTGATCTGACTGGAATAGGGTTCTTTCAAGCCTTCGTCCCGGATCACGGTCAGGGTTCCGGGGCCGACGGATGCGCCGACGTCCAGTTTCCCGGCATATTTCTCCCTCAGAGGGACCTGGTTTACATTTGGAAAGCCCTTGACATGACCCTGGTTATCAGCGGAAACAGTCATACCCTGAATGGGCCCCTGAGAGCGGATGGACAGGGTCAGCCGGTCTCTCTCGTCCTTCATCATGGCGCCCATCATGGTGGCTCCGGTCAAAAGCCGTCCCAGAGCTGCAGTAACATTGGGGGAAGTGTCGTGGGTCTTCTGCATGTCAGATACCATGTGGCTTGTTACTATGGCGAAGGCCCGGATCCGCCCTTCAGCTGCGGTTGCGCGGACCATATAATCGCGTTCTCTCATAATATAGATTCCTCCTTGAGGCTTGCATAAATTTTGAAACTAACTATAGCACATCGAAAAGGAAGGTGTAAAATAAAAAAGCGGTCTATATTTCCGAAAGGATTGCGTGAAAGAAAAAATTGACCGGAAAGGCCATGTGACGCTGCAATATCAAAAATACCTGTTGACAGGGACGATTCTGCCATGATATAGTGGTACGGCGATGGAAATAGGTCTTTTTTTTATGCCCAAATTTCGGGCATAGCAAACTACGAAATTGGAGGTGGAAGTTGTGCGCACGAAGATAACACTGGAATGCACCGAGTGCAAGCACCGGAATTACAATCTTACCAAAGAGAAACGTCTTCATCCGGAAAGAATGGAATTGAAGAAGTACTGCCCGAACTGCAGAAAGCACACTTTACATAAGGAAACAAAGTAAAGGAGCAGCTGCGATGGCAAAGAATGGTAAGAAGACCTGGGCAGAACGAATTCAGGGACTCAAGATCGAATGGCAGAAGATCGTCTGGCTGGACCGCACAACGGTTGGCAAGCAGACAGCTGCAACTGTCATCGTATCTGTAATTCTGGGGATCATCATTGCCGTTTTGGATATGTTTATCCGCCGCGGTGTTGATGTCCTGGTCAAGTTGTAATGGAGGCATTTGAAGTATGGCAGAGGCAGCATGGTATGTTGTTCACACCTATTCCGGATATGAGAATAAGGTAAAGGCAAATATCGAGAAAGCAATAGAGAATCGGCACCTTGAGGATCAGATCTTTGAAGTCCGTATTCCTATGATCGATACCATGGAACTGAAAAACGGAGCCAGAAAACAGGTGTCCCACAAGATGTTCCCGGGTTACGTTCTTGTCAATATGGTCATGAACGATGACACCTGGTATGTCGTCAGAAATACCAGAGGTGTTACCGGTTTCGTCGGCCCCGGATCCAAACCGGTGCCCCTTACCGAAGCCGAGATGCGGCCTCTTGGTATCAAACAGGAAGACATCGAGGTTGATTTCGAGGTTGGTGATCTGATCACAGTCATCGGCGGCCCTTGGAAGGATACCGTTGGTAAGATCATGGATATGAATCCGACCAAGCAGACCGTAACGATCAACGTAGAGCTTTTCGATCGGGAAACACCGGTTGAGATCAGCTTCACAGATGTCGAGAAAATGAAATAAGGAGGAAATTTCCAATGGCAAAGAAGATTGAAGGCTATATCAAGCTGCAGATCCAGGCCGGAAAAGCTACACCAGCACCGCCTGTCGGACCTGCTCTTGGTCAGCATGGCGTTAATATCGTTGAGTTCACAAAGGCATTCAACGCAAAGACAGCTCAGATGGGAGACACAGTCGTTCCTGTAATCATTACAGTTTATACCGACCGTTCCTTCACATTTGTAACCAAGACTCCCCCTGCTGCAGTTCTTCTGAAGAAGGCAGCAAATATCCAGCACGGATCAGGTGAGCCGAACAAGAACAAGGTTGCTAAGGTAACCAAGGATCAGATCAAGGAAATCGCTGAGACCAAGATGCCGGATCTGAACGCAGCAACCGTTGAAGCAGCAATGAGCATGATCGCTGGAACAGCTCGTTCCATGGGAATCGAAGTCGTAGACTGATACGACCTGTCATTGAAGTGGGAGGGCGGCGCTGATATTCCTACAGCGGCCATCGCACACCCGACCGAACCACAGGAGGAAATTTAATGAAACACGGAAAGAAATACATGGACGCCGTAAAGGCGTACGACAAGACCGTTCTCTATGATCCTGCAGACGCAGTCAGCCAGGTCAAGAAGAACGCAAATGCTAAGTTTGACGAAACAATCGAAGTTCACATCCGTACCGGTTGTGACAGCCGTCACGCAGATCAGCAGATCCGTGGCGCTGTTGTTCTTCCTCACGGAACCGGTAAGACCGTTCGTGTTCTGGTATTTGCCAAGGGACCGAAGGCTGATGAAGCACAGGCTGCAGGCGCTGATTACGTAGGCGCAGAGGACCTGATCCCGAAGATCCAGAATGACGGCTGGCTTGACTTTGACGTCGTTGTAGCTACCCCGGATATGATGGGTGTTGTAGGACGTCTGGGTCGTGTCCTTGGACCGAAGGGCTTAATGCCGAATCCCAAGGCAGGAACCGTAACCATGGATGTCACCAAGGCAATCCAGGATATCAAAGCCGGTAAGATCGAGTATCGTCTGGACAAGGCAAATATCATCCATGTGCCGATTGGAAAAGCTTCTTTCACAGAAGACCAGTTACTTGACAACTTCCAGACCTTAATGAATGCCGTTAACAAGGCTCGCCCTTCCACAGTAAAGGGAACCTATCTGAAGAACATCACCCTGGCTCCGACCATGGGCCCTGGTGTTCGGGTAAATCCTCTGAAGACAGTTCAGACTGTTGCAGAGTGATGAAGATGGATCCGGGCGCCGTGAGGCGCCGGAATCTCTCCGAGATCATGTTGACAGCAAAAATAAATCGTGCTATAGTACTATAGCAAATGCCGAAGACAGCAGGTGTCAATAGACATAACGCATGCTACCTGCCGAGGGATGAGTACATTTATGAAATGTAGACCTCTCTGTCATCGTGCAGAGAGGTTTTTCTATACTTATCCGATTCGGAAAAAATACGATAAGGAGGTAAAATTCGTGGCAAAGGTTGAATTAAAAGCGCCTATCGTAGAAGAGATCTCCAAGAGCGTTGAGGGAGCACAGTCCGTAGTTGTAGTTGACTACCGTGGACTTACTGTTTCTGAAGATACCGCTCTTCGTAAGGCTCTTCGTGCAGAAGGTGTAACTTACAAGGTTTACAAGAATACTATGATGACCAGGGCCTTCGAAGGAACTGAATTCGAAAGCCTGAAGCCTCTTCTTGAAGGACCGAACGCAATCGCAATTTCTAAGGACGATGCAACTGCTCCCGCAAGAGTTCTTGCAAAGTTTGCTAAGGATGCGAAGGCTCTTGAGCTCAAGGGCGGCGTTGTAGAAGGTAAATATATGGATGAAGCTGCCATCAATGAAATCGCAGCAATCCCGTCCAGAGATGTCCTTCTCGGCAGACTGCTTGGTTCCTTCCAGGCACCTATCACCAACTTCGCTCGCGTTATCAAGCAGATCGCAGAGAAGAATGGCGAAGCAGCAGCAGAGTAATTTATTACAATTATCTGTATTTCAAATTGAAACGGATCGTATCCTAGAACGATCGTTTCCTGACAAATTTATTAAATGGAGGAAAAATCAATGGCAAAGTTATCCAATGATGAGATCATCGCAGCAATCAAAGAACTTAGCGTAACTGAACTGAACGACCTGGTAAAGGCTTGTGAAGAAGAGTTCGGCGTATCCGCAGCAGCTGGTGTTGTAGTTGCAGCAGCAGGCGCTGGCGCAGCTCCGGAAGAAGAGAAGACTGAGTTCGACGTAGAGCTGACTGAAGTTGGCCCGAACAAGGTTAAGGTTATCAAGGTTGTTCGTGAAGCAACCGGGCTTGGCCTGAAGGAAGCTAAGGATCTCGTTGACGGTGCTCCGAAGGTTGTTAAGGAGCAGGCTGACAAGGCTACCGCTGATGATCTGAAGGCTAAGCTGGAAGAGCAGGGCGCAAAGGTTACCCTGAAATAATCAGAAGGAACCATAAGAAAAAGGGCTGCGTATGCAGTCCTTTTTTTGTGCGCAAAAAAATACCTTGACAAAAGGCTTGCTTTTCTTGTATTATGTACGTTGCGTTATTGTCGCGGGGTATGCCGTGTGGCAATACGAAGTATGCGCATATTTCAAGAGAATTGCCATACATTTGAAACTTGTGTAGTAATAAATTTAGAATATTACGAGAGGTGGAACGTCAATGGAGAAAAAGAACATGCGGCCGGTGAAGTCCGGTAAGGGCATGCGGATGAGCTTTGCCCGTCACCGGGAAGTTCTCGAAATGCCAAATTTCATCGCAGTTCAGAAGGACTCTTATCAGTGGTTTCTGGATGAGGGTCTGAAGGAGGCTTTCGATGATATCTCCCCGATCACGGACTACAGTGGTCATCTCAGTCTGGAATTCACCGATTTCAAGCTTTGCAAGGAGGATATTAAGTATACGATCCCGGAATGCAAGGCCAGAGATGCTACATATGCGGCTCCTCTGAAGGTGAAGGTACGTCTCTATAATAAAGAGACAGATGAGATCAATGAGCATGAAATCTTCATGGGCGATCTGCCTCTGATGACCGAGACCGGTACTTTTGTAATTAATGGTGCCGAGCGAGTTATCGTCAGCCAGCTGGTTCGTTCTCCCGGAATCTACTATGCCATTGATCATGATAAGGTTGGTAAGCCGCTCTATTCCTGCACTGTTATCCCCAATCGTGGTGCATGGCTGGAATATGAGACGGACTCCAATGATGTCTTCTATGTTCGGGTAGACCGTACCCGTAAGGTTCCGATCACGGTATTTATCCGGTCTCTCGGAATTGGAACGAACCAGGAGATCATTGACCTTTTCGGCGATGAGAAGAAGATTGAAGCATCCTTCACCAAGGATCCTTCCATCATTCCGGAAAAGGCACCGAACGGTTCCTACGAGGGAGGCCTTCTGGAACTCTACAGAAAGATCCGCCCCGGCGAACCTCTTTCCGTAGACAGTGCCGAGACTCTGATCAACGGTATGTTCTTTGACCCCAGACGTTATGATCTGGCTAAGGTGGGACGGTATAAATTTAATAAAAAGCTTGCTCTGAGAAACCGGATCAATCATAAGATTCTTGCTGAGGACGTCATTGATGAGACTACCGGTGAAGTAATTGCGGAAAAGGGCACGAAAGTGGACCGTGAACTGGCCGACAAGATCCAGAATGCTGCGATTCCTTTTGTCTGGATTCAGACAGAAGAGAAGAACGAGAAAGTTCTGTCGAACATGATGGTCGATCTGACTGCATTCGTAGATTGTAATCCCAAGGATCTGGGAATTCACGAACTCGTTTATTATCCGGAGCTGAAGGAACTCATGGACAAGTATACGGATCATGAGGAACTTTTGGATGCGATCCGCCGTGATGTTCATGAACTCGTGCCGAAGCATATTACCAAGGAAGATATCTTTGCTTCTATTAACTATAATATGCATCTGGAATATGGAATCGGTAATAAAGATGATATCGATCATCTTGGCAACCGTCGTATTCGTGCGGTTGGTGAGCTCCTTCAGAACCAGTATCGGATCGGCCTGTCCCGTATGGAGCGTGTTGTCCGTGAGCGGATGACAACTCAGGACATGGAGGGGATCTCTCCTCAGAGCCTGATCAATATCAAGCCTGTTACTGCAGCAGTGAAGGAGTTCTTCGGATCTTCCCAGTTGTCGCAGTTTATGGATCAGAACAACCCTTTGGGAGAGCTGACACATAAGAGACGTCTGTCTGCCCTCGGACCCGGCGGTCTGTCCAGAGATCGTGCAGGATTCGAAGTACGAGATGTCCACTATACCCATTACGGACGTATGTGCCCCATTGAGACTCCCGAAGGACCGAACATCGGTCTGATTAACTCTCTGGCAAGCTTTGCCCGTATTAATGAGTACGGTTTTGTAGAAGCACCTTATCGAAAGATCGATAAGAGCGATCCTGAGAACCCTCGGGTTACAACAGAAGTTGTCTATATGACAGCAGATGAAGAGGATAACTACCATGTAGCACAGGCATCTGCACCTTTGGATGAAGACGGACACTTCATTCAGGATACCGTCTCCGGTAGATTCAGAGAAGAAACTGCGTCCTATGATAAGAACATGTTTGATTACATGGATGTGTCTCCTCGAATGGTCTTCTCGGTTGCGACTGCCCTGGTTCCTTTCCTGCAGAACGATGACCCGACCCGTGCACTGATGGGATCCAACATGCAGCGTCAGGCCGTTCCTCTTCTGACTACAGAGGCTCCTGTGATCGGTACCGGTATGGAACCGAAGACAGCAGTAGACTCCGGTGTCTGCGTGATTGCAAAACGCGCCGGTGTCGTTGAGCGTTCCGAGTCTAACCGTATTGTTGTAAGGACGGATGACGGTGAGCGTGATGAGTATATCCTGACCAAGTTTGAGCGTTCGAACCAGTCCAACTGCTACAATCAGCGCCCGATCGTGTTCAAGGGCGACCATGTAGAGAAGGGCGAGGTGATTGCAGACGGACCGTCTACTTCAAACGGAGAACTGGCTCTCGGTAAGAACCCGCTGATCGGTTTCATGGAGTGGGAAGGATATAACTACGAGGATGCGGTCCTTCTTTCTGAAAACATGGTCAAGTATGATGTCTATACTTCCATTCATCTGGAGGAATTTGAGATCGAGGCCAGAGATACCAAGCTCGGACCGGAAGAGATCACGCGTGATGTTGCCGGTGTCGGCGATGATGCCCTGAAGAATCTGGATGAAAACGGTATTATCCGGATCGGCGCAGAAGTTCGTGCCGGTGATATCCTGGTTGGTAAGGTCACCCCGAAGGGAGAAACTGAGCTGACTGCGGAAGAACGTCTTCTTCGCGCTATCTTCGGCGAGAAGGCAAGAGAGGTTCGTGATACTTCTCTGAAGGTTCCTCACGGTGAATACGGTATCGTTGTAGATGCCAAGATCTTCACTGCAGAAAACGGTGATGAGCTGCCTCCCGGAGTCAGAAAGGCCGTTCGGATCTACATTGCTCAGAAGAGAAAGATCTCTGTCGGTGATAAGATGGCCGGTCGTCATGGTAACAAGGGTGTCGTTTCCCGCGTGCTTCCGGTAGAGGATATGCCTTTCCTTCCGAATGGCCGTCCACTGGATATCGTTCTGAACCCTCTGGGTGTGCCTTCCCGAATGAATATCGGACAGGTCCTGGAGATTCACCTTTCACTTGCTGCAAAGGTCCTTGGCTTTAATATTGAGACACCGGTATTTAACGGTGCAGACGAGAAAGATATCGGTGACCTTCTGGAGATGGCCAACGATTATGTCAATACTCCGCTGGAGGACTTTGAAGCAAAATACAAGGATATTGTTGAGCCTGAAGTTATGCAGTACCTGATCGATCATCAGGAGCACAGAAAACTCTGGGCAGGCGTTCCGATTCGAAGAGACGGTAAAGTCCAGCTTCGTGACGGACGTACCGGAGAGAATTTCGACGGTCCTGTTACCATCGGACACATGCATTACCTGAAGCTGCATCATCTGGTAGATGATAAGATCCATGCACGTTCGACCGGTCCTTATTCTCTGGTAACCCAGCAGCCGCTCGGCGGTAAAGCCCAGTTCGGCGGCCAGCGTTTCGGAGAGATGGAAGTCTGGGCCCTCGAGGCATACGGCGCTGCATATACCCTGCAGGAGATCCTGACTGTGAAGTCGGATGATGTTGTCGGACGTGTCAAGACCTATGAAGCAATCATTAAGGGCGAGAACATTCCGAAGCCGGGCATTCCGGAATCCTTCAAGGTTATGCTGAAGGAGCTGCAGGCTCTGGCACTGGATATCACTCTTCTGGATGAGGATGGAAAAGAAGTTCATCTGAAGGAAACCAGCGAGTATGGAAATACCAATATCAATTCCATCATTGCCGGATCCGACCGTGAAGAGAAGAAGTCGGAAGATTATTCCGCTTTTGAAAGCAGTGAAGACTTCGCAAAGAATGGCTTTACCCAGCAGGAATACAATGACGAGACCGGAGATTTTGTAAATATTGAGGATGATGCAGATGCTGATTTTGATGCGGATGCATTTGACGATAATGATGAAGACTAAGGGAAGGGAGATTCACTGATGCCAGACATGAATGAAAAAGAAGTGAATGAAGGCGTAACCTTTGACTCCATTCGAATCGGGCTTGCTTCCCCGGAAAAGATTCGTGAGTGGTCTCATGGTGAAGTAAAAAAACCTGAGACGATCAACTATCGTACGCTGAAGCCGGAAAAAGACGGCCTCTTCTGCGAGAAAATTTTCGGACCTACCAAGGATTATGAGTGTCACTGCGGTAAGTATAAGAAGATTCGTTATAAGGGCGTTGTCTGCGACCGGTGTGGCGTTGAGGTCACCAAGTCTTCGGTACGTCGTGAACGGATGGGACATATCGAGCTTGCTGCTCCTGTGTCTCACATCTGGTACTTCAAGGGGATCCCTTCCCGCATGGGACTGATCCTTGATATCTCTCCTCGTACACTGGAGAGAGTTCTATATTTCGCAAACTATATCGTCCTTGATCCGGGTGATACCCCTCTGGCTTACAAGCAGGTACTGTCTGAGACAGAGTATGCAGAATATAAGAATCAGTATGGTGATGCTTTCCGTGCAGGCATGGGAGCTGAGGCGATTCAGGAACTTCTTCAGGCCATTGACCTGGAGAAGGATTCCGCAGAATTGAAGGAAGAACTTAAAGATGCCAACGGCCAGAAGCGTGCTCGTATTATCAAGCGCCTGGACGTTGTTGAGGCTTTCCGTCTGTCCGGGCAGAAGCCGGAATGGATGATCCTGACGGTTATCCCGGTCATTCCTCCGGATCTTCGTCCTATGGTTCAGCTGGACGGTGGCCGTTTCGCTACCTCCGATCTGAATGATCTCTATCGCCGTATCATTAACAGAAATAATCGTCTGAGAAGGCTTCTGGAGCTTCATGCTCCCGATATCATTGTCAGAAATGAGAAGCGTATGCTTCAGGAGGCAGTTGATGCCCTGATCGATAACGGCCGTCGCGGTCGTCCGGTCACAGGACCCGGAAACCGTCCTTTGAAGTCTCTTTCTGATATGCTGAAGGGAAAGAACGGACGTTTCCGTCAGAACCTTCTTGGTAAGCGAGTTGACTATAGTGGACGTTCCGTAATTGTCGTTGGACCGGATCTTAAGATCTTCCAGTGCGGACTTCCTAAGGAAATGGCTCTGGAGCTCTTCAAACCTTTTGTTATGAAGGAACTGGTTCAGCAGGGACTGGCTCACAATATCAAGAGCGCCAAGAAGATGGTGGATCGTGCAACCTCCAATGACGTCTGGAACGTGCTTGAGGATGTCATTAAGGAGCATCCGGTTATGCTGAACCGTGCTCCTACCCTGCACAGACTTGGCATTCAGGCATTCGAACCGATCCTGGTAGAAGGAAAGGCCATCCGCCTGCATCCTCTTGCCTGCATGGCCTTCAATGCCGACTTCGATGGAGACCAGATGGCTGCCCATCTGCCTCTGACACAGGAAGCTCAGGCGGAGTGCCGCTTTATGCTTCTTTCTCCGAACAACCTGCTGAAGCCTTCGGACGGCGGTGTTGTTGCCGTTCCTTCTCAGGATATGGTACTGGGCTGCTACTACATCACCCAGCAGCGTGATGGCGAGCCGGGTGAAGGCAAGGTCTTCAAGGATATGGCAGAAGCCATTATGGCTTATCAAAACCATATCATCAGCCTGCAGTCTAAGATCAAGGTACGTCGGTCCAAGAAGATGGAAGACGGTTCCGTTCGTTATGGTATCATTGATACCTCTCTTGGCCGTCTGATCTTCAATGAAAAGATCCCTCAGGATCTGGGCTTTGTTGACCGCAGCAAGCCGGAAAATGAGTTCAAGCTTGAGATTGACTTCCTCGTTAAGAAGAAGGATCTGAAAAATATTCTGGAACATGTTATCAATATCCATGGCGCAACCAAGACCGCTGAGGTTCTGGACTATGTCAAGGCAATGGGTTACAAGTACTCGACATTGGGTGCCATGACCGTATCCGTTGCAGATATGACCGTTCCTGCAAGCAAGCCGGTTCTTCTGGCAGAGGCTGAAAAGAAGGTTGCTAAGATCAACCGGAAATACAAGAGAGGTCTCCTGACGGAGGAAGGCCGTTACAAGGAAGTTATCGAGACCTGGAAAGATACCGATAACCAGCTGACAAAAGACCTTCTGGATGGCTTGGATCAGTACAATAACATCTTCATGTTTGCGGATTCCGGAGCCCGAGGCTCAGATAAGCAGATTAAGCAGCTGGCCGGTATGCGAGGCCTGATGGCGGATACATCCGGAAGAACCATCGAGCTGCCGATCAAGTCCAACTTCCGTGAAGGTCTGGACGTACTGGAGTATTTCATGTCTGCTCATGGTGCTCGTAAGGGTCTGTCTGATACCGCACTCCGTACAGCCGACTCCGGTTACCTGACCCGACGTCTGGTTGACGTTTCCCAGGAGCTGATCGTTCGTGAGAACGACTGCATGGAAGGCCGGAACGGTGAGATCCCCGGCATGTATGTCGAGGCATTCAAAGATGGAGATGAAGTGATCGAAACGCTGGAAGAGCGTATTACAGGCCGTTTCTCCTGCTACGACATTAAAGACGCCGCAGGAAACACGATTGTTAAGGCAGATCACATGATCACGAGAAGCCGTGCAAAGCGGATCGTGAATGATGGCGTTGATGAGAAGGGCGAGAAGATCACCCGCGTAAAGATTCGTACCGTACTGACCTGTAAGAGTCAGGACGGCATCTGTGCAAAGTGCTACGGCATGAACCTGGCAACCGGTCAGCCGGTTCAGGCAGGTGAGGCTGTTGGTATCATTGCAGCACAGTCCATCGGTGAGCCTGGTACACAGCTTACGATGAGAACCTTCCATACCGGTGGTGTTGCAGGTTCCGATATTACACAGGGTCTTCCCCGTGTCGAGGAGCTGTTCGAGGCCAGAAAACCGAAGGGACTTGCAATCATCACGGAGATCTCCGGACGTGTTGAGATCACGGATGTCAAGAAGGCGAAGGAAGCTACTATTACAAATGAAGAGACCGGTGAGGTCAAGAAGTATTTGATTCCTTTCGGATCTCATATTAAAGTAGCAGACGGTGAGGTCCTTTCTGCAGGCGATCCTTTAACCGAAGGATCTGTAAACCCCCACGATCTTCTTCGTGTTCTCGGTGTACGTGCCGTACAGGATTATCTCCTTCGTGAGGTACTTCGTGTATATCGTCTTCAGGGTGTTGATATCAACGATAAGCACGTTGAGGTTATCATCCACCAGATGCTGAAGAGGGTTCGAGTAGAGAAACAGGGCGATTCCGATCTCCTGCCGGGTGCATTGATCAGCTGGCGTGAGCTGGATGAGATCAATGAAAAGCTTGAGGCTCAGGGCAAGGAACCTGCAGAAGCTACGCAGGAACTCCTTGGTATTACCAAGGCTGCGCTTGCAACCGACTCCTTCCTGTCTGCGGCATCCTTCCAGGAGACCACCAAGGTTCTGACAGATGCAGCGATCAAGGGTAAGGTCGATCCGCTTACCGGTATTAAGGAAAATGTCATCATCGGTCAGCTGATTCCTGCCGGAACAGGTATGAAGCAGTACCGTGACATCGGGCTGTCGACCGACTATAATGATGCGATCCGCCGTAAGGTCAGAGCTGCGAATGAGGAAGCCGAGAAACGCGCCGAGCACAATGAATCTAAGGACGGAGGCCAGGATAAAAAGGAAGGCACTGAGGAAACTCAGACCGAGACAACAGAAGAGTAAGTTCCTGATATCCGTAAATTAAAACAGAGCCGCCGGGAAGCAGAGATCCTTTCTTTCGTTAGGAGATATCATGCTTTCCGGCGGTTTTTGTGTTGACAAATCGAAAAGCTGTCGATATAATACTTAGGCGTGCGTAAATTGTTGACGATAAAAATCGCCTATTATGCACAAGCACAAATAATCACAGGAGGTGAAAATAATGCCAACATTTAACCAGTTAGTAAGAAAGGGTAGACAGACATCCCAGAAGAAGTCCAAGTCTCCGGCTCTGCAGAGCGGTTTCAACTCTCTGACCAAGAGACCCATCAAGACATCTTCCCCGCAGAAGCGTGGTGTCTGCACATCTGTAAAGACTGCTACCCCGAAGAAGCCTAACTCTGCTCTTCGTAAGATTGCCAGAGTACGTCTTTCCAACGGTATCGAGGTTACATCCTACATTCCGGGCGAAGGCCACAATCTGCAGGAGCACAGCGTTGTAATGATTCGTGGCGGCCGTGTTAAGGATCTTCCCGGTACACGTTACCACATCATTCGTGGAACTCTGGATACGGCAGGTGTTGCTGACCGTAAGCAGGCTCGTTCCAAGTACGGCGTTAAGAGACCGAAAGCTTCCAAGTAATTCGGTTCCTGCAAAAGCAGACTGGAAGCAACTATACTCAGAATAAGGTTAGTGTTGAGATTTATTTTCCCTTTTTGAAAATACGTTTCGCACGAACACCGTAAAGTGAGTACCAATGAATTAATCCAATGATTAAGGAGGGAAGTAACGTGCCACGTAAAGGACATACTCAGAAAAGAGACGTACTGGCAGATCCCATCTACAACAGCAAGGTTGTAACCAAGCTGATCAACAGCATTATGCTGGATGGTAAGAAGGGTGTTGCACAGAAGATCGTCTATGGCGCTTTCGCCAAAGTAGAAGAAAAGACACAGAAGCCGGCTCTCGAGGTATTCGAGGAAGCAATGAACAATGTTATGCCGGTACTTGAAGTTAAAGCCAGAAGAATCGGTGGAGCTACCTATCAGGTACCTATCGAAGTTCGCCCGGATCGTCGTCAGGCCCTGGGCCTTCGCTGGCTGACCATGTTCTCCCGCAAGAGATCTGAGAAGACCATGGCTGACCGCCTGGCTAATGAGATCATGGATGCCGCTAACAATACCGGCGCATCTGTAAAGCGTAAGGAAGAAATGCACAGAATGGCTGATGCCAATAAGGCATTTGCTCACTATCGTTTCTAATCGTTTAGTAATATTTAGGAGAATAAAATGGGTGAAAGAGAATTCCCCCTCGAGCGTACCAGAAACATCGGTATTATGGCCCACATCGATGCAGGTAAGACCACTCTGACAGAGCGTATCCTGTACTACACTGGTGTAAACTATAAGATCGGTGAGACCTACGAGGGAACTGCTACCATGGACTATATGGAGCAGGAGCAGGAGCGTGGTATCACCATCACCTCTGCTGCTACCACATGTCACTGGACAGAACAGGAACAGAATAAGCCGAAGAAGGGTGCCAAGCCCAACCGTATCAACATCATCGATACCCCGGGCCACGTAGACTTCACTGTAGAAGTTGAGCGTTCCCTTCGTGTACTGGATGGTGCAGTCGGCGTATTTGATGCTAAGGGTGGCGTTGAGCCTCAGTCTGAAAACGTATGGCGTCAGGCAGATACATATAATGTACCTCGTATGGCCTTCGTTAATAAGATGGATATCCTTGGCGCAAACTTCGAGAACACCGTTCATGAGATCGTAACCAAGCTGGGCAAGAACCCCGTTTGTGTTGAGTATCCGATCGGTAAGGAAGATTATTTCGAAGGAGTCATCGACCTCTTCGAGATGAAGGAATACATCTATAACGATAAGCAGGGTCAGGATATCACTATTCAGGATATTCGTGACGATCTGAAGGATGTCGCAGAAAAATGGCATACCGATATGGTAGAGAAGATCTGCGATCTGGATGATGACCTTATGATGAAGTATCTGGACGGTGAAGAGCCTACCATCGATGAGATGAAGAAGGCACTTCGTGCCGGCACCATTGCCAACAAGGCAGTGCCGGTATTCTGCGGTTCCGCACACCAGAATAAGGGTATCCAGAAGCTTCTGGATGGTGTTATCGAGTACATGCCTGCTCCTACCGATATCCCTGCAATCAAGGGTACCGATCTGGATGGCAACGAAGTAGACCGCCATTCATCTGATGACGAGCCTTTCTCTGCACTGGCATTCAAGATCATTTCCGATCCTTTCGTAGGACGTCTTGCATTCGTTCGTGTATACAGCGGTCACTGCAAGGCTGGTTCCTATGTACTGAATGCAACGAAGGGTAAGAAGGAGCGTGTAGGTCGTCTTCTTCTCATGCACGCTAACAAGCGTCAGGAACTGGACGAGATCTATGCCGGCGATATCGCAGCCGTTGTAGGATTCAAGAACACTTCTACCGGTGATACCATCTGTGATGAGAATCATCCTGTAATCCTTGAGTCCATGGAATTCCCTGAGCCGGTTATCCAGCTGGCCATCGAGCCGAAGACCAAGGCAGACCAGCAGAAGATGGGCGAAGCTCTTGTAAAGCTTGCTGAAGAGGATCCTACCTTCCGCCAGCATACCGATTCCGAGACCGGTCAGACCATCATCGCAGGTATGGGCGAGCTCCATCTGGAGATCATCGTTGACCGTCTGAAGAGAGAGTTCAACGTTGAGGCCAATGTAGGTGCACCTCAGGTTGCCTACAAGGAGACCTTCACCAAGCCTGTTGATCAGGAATACAAGTATGCCAAGCAGTCCGGTGGTCGTGGACAGTACGGACATTGTAAGGTTCGCTTCACACCGATGGATGCAAACGCAGAGGAGACTTACAAGTTTATTAACTCCGTTACCGGCGGTGCAATTCCGAAGGAATATATCCCGGCTATCGATGAAGGTATCCAGGAAGCAGCTCAGTCCGGTATCCTTGCAGGCTATCCTGTAGTAGGTATCCAGGCAGATCTGTATGATGGTTCTTATCACGAAGTCGATTCCTCTGAAATGGCTTTCCATATCGCAGGTTCCCTCTGCTTCAAGGAAGCTATGGCAAAGGCAGCACCTGTCCTTCTTGAGCCGATCATGAAGGTTGAGGTTACCATGCCTGAGGAATACATGGGTGATGTAATCGGAGATCTGAACTCCCGTCGTGGACAGATTGAGGGCATGGATGATGTCGGAAACGGCAAGATCGTCAAGGCTCTGGTTCCTCTGTCCGAGATGTTCGGTTATTCTACAGCGCTTCGTTCCGAGACTCAGGGACGTGGTAACTACTCCATGTTCTTCGAGAAATATGAACCGGCTCCGAAGAATGTACAGCAGAAGGTTATCGAAGACCTGAAGAAATAATTAAATTCTCTGTTTCGGGTCCATATTTGACCTGAAACAGAGAAAACAGTTGAAAAACATTGGATTCTTGCATATAATCAATCTATCTGAGAGTTTTTCAAAGAAACAAAAAATGTCCTTTTGGACAAATGATTTAAGGAGGAAGTTTCAAATGGCAAAGGCTAAATTTGACAGAACAAAACCCCATGTCAACATCGGTACCATCGGTCACGTAGACCATGGTAAAACAACTCTGACCGCAGCTATCACCAAGGTTCTTTCTGAGCGTGTAGAAGGAAACAAGGCTGAGGCATTCGATCAGATCGATAAGGCACCGGAAGAGCGTGAGAGAGGTATTACCATTTCTACCGCACACGTTGAGTATCAGACCGAGAAGCGTCACTATGCTCACGTTGACTGCCCGGGCCATGCTGACTACGTTAAGAACATGATCACCGGTGCAGCTCAGATGGATGGTTCCATCCTTGTAGTTGCAGCTACCGATGGCGTTATGGCACAGACCAAGGAGCACATCCTTCTGGCTCGTCAGGTAGGTGTTCCTTACATCGTTGTATTCCTGAACAAGTGCGATATGATCGATGATCCTGAGCTTCTTGAGCTGGTTGAGATGGAAGTTACTGAGCAGCTCGAAGAGTATGGTTTTGAAGGCTGCCCGATCATCAAGGGATCTGCTTACCAGGCTCTTCAGGACGATACCGCTCCTGCAAAGCTGGCTAACGGCGATCCTCTGGATCCTGAGCACCCTGACAAGAACTGGGGCGACTGCATCATGGAACTCATGGACACTGTTGATTCTTACATTCCTGAGCCTCAGCGTGATAACGACAAGCCTTTCCTTATGCCTGTCGAGGACGTATTCACCATTTCCGGTCGTGGTACCGTTGCTACCGGCCGTGTAGAGCGTGGTACAATCAAGCTGAATGATCCGGTTGAGATCCTTGGTATCCGTGAGGACAAGGAAGAGTCCGTTGCTACCGGTCTTGAGATGTTCCGTAAGTCTCTTGACTTCGCAGAGGCTGGTGATAACGTTGGTATGCTGCTTCGTGGTATTGACCGTGACCAGATCGAAAGAGGTCAGGTTGTAGCAAAGCCCGGCACCGTTACCTGCCACAAGAAGTTCAAGGCTCAGGTTTACGTACTGACCAAGGACGAGGGTGGTCGTCATACTCCTTTCTTCAATAACTATCGTCCTCAGTTCTACTTCAGAACTACTGACGTTACCGGTCTTATCACTCTTCCTGAGGGAACTGAGATGTGCATGCCTGGTGATAACGTAGAGATGACTGTAGAGCTCATCCATCCGGTAGCTATGGAGCAGGGTCTTACCTTCGCTATCCGTGAAGGTGGCCGTACCGTTGGTTCCGGACGTGTATCTGAGGTCATTGAGTAATCTCTCTTGATTATTCCATAAGTAAATGAAAAGCCTTCCGGGGATTTCCCGGGAGGCTTTTTTAATTATAAAAGAGACTTATAAGGTAGTTGACACACATATTTTACTAAGATGCAGATCGCAATTTTGTGGAGGGTAAGTATGATTCGGAATTATAAATTAAAAATCGCATATGATGGGACCCGCTACTTTGGCTGGGAACATCAGCCGGGGAAGGAAACCATTCAGGGAAAATTGGAAACGGTCCTGGCTCGGATGTGCGGACTGGATCTTAAGGATACGGATTTTATGCAAAATGACTGCAAAATCCAACTGATCGGTGCAGGACGAACAGATGCGGGAGTGCATGCCAGGGCGATGATTGCGAATGTATTTTTGGACACTGCTCTTACCCCGGAACAGATCCGCGATTATATGAACCGCTATCTCCCGGATGACATTGCGGTACGGGAGGTCAGTCTGGCTTCGGATCGTTTCCATGCCCGTTATAAAGCACAAGGTAAGACCTATCAATATACCCTCTATGACGGTCCCGTTCGTCCGGTTTTTAATCGGAAGTATTATACCTACCTGGATCAGCCGGTGGATACCGAAAAGATGGCAGAAGCAGCAGAGCATCTGATCGGAGAACATGATTTCAAGAGTTTCTGCGGTAATAGCCACATGAAGAAATCGACAGTAAGAAATGTAGACCGCCTCGATGTCCGCCGGGCAAAGGGATATATCTATATCACGGTACATGGGACAGGCTTTCTCCAGAATATGGTTCGAATCCTGGTAGGGACCCTTCTGGAAGTCGGATACCATAGAATGACTCCGGATGATATGACAAGCATTCTGGAGGCCAAGGATCGGAAGAAAGCAGGGCCGACAGCTCCGGCCAAGGGACTTTGCCTGATTTCTGTGGATTATGACTGACTTAGCAAAATGACTAAAAATAGACACTGCATTTTGTGAATGATTTTGACCGAAAATGATTGATTATGAATGAATTACCTCATATAATGCTAGTGTAAAGAATGATTCTGGTTGGAAATGAAAGAATCTGATTGAAAGATAGGCGGGGTAGTTAGATGCTAACTGAGGAAAGACTTGGAAGAATCCTGGACCTGCTGGATACCAACGGAAGTGTGACGGTCTCTGAACTCATGAAAAAATTAGACAGTTCAGAATCGACCATTCGAAGAGATCTGACCTATTTGGATCAGGAAGGAAAGCTGCAAAAAGTTCGAGGCGGGGCTATCACCGCCGGGAATCCGACGATTTTCACTTCCAGGGATGATGAGGTCCATCTTAGAAAAGCCAGAAATGTGGCAGAGAAAAACGAGGTCGCAAAATACGCGGCTTCTCTGATTCAGCCTGGGGATTTTATCTATCTGGATGCCGGCACAACAACGGAATGTATGATCGACTATATTACCGAAAGAGATTCTACTTTTGTAACAAATGCAATCAGTCATGCCAAGAAACTGGCAGGCTTAGGTTTTACGGTCTACATTTTGGGAGGCGAATTCAAGAATGCGACCGAAGCCATCGTTGGCGAGGATGCCATCTATTCGCTTCGGAAATACAATTTCAGCAAGGGCTTCTTCGGAACCAATGGAATCACCAAAAAAGAAGGTCTGACGACGCCGGAACTGAAGGAAGCTATGGTAAAGGAAATTGCCATGAGCCATTCGAGAGAGGCCTATGTACTAGCTGATTACAGCAAGTTCGGTTTGGTTTCTTCCGTTCGGTTTGCGGATTTTCATGCAGCAACAATATTGACGGATCGAGTTGACAGGCCCGGATTTCAGGGCTGCCAGAACATTGTGGAGGTGAGCAGATCATGATTTATACAGTCACTTTTAACCCATCACTGGATTATATCGTTGATGTAGACGACTTCCGCCTGGACTATATTAACCGAACCAAGGACGAGAAGATCCTGGCCGGCGGAAAGGGCATTAATGTCTCGATCGTTCTGAAGAACCTGGGGGAAGAAAGCACGGCCCTGGGCTTTACGGCAGGCTTTACCGGGGAAGAGATCAAGAGGCTCTTGAATGTCCGCGGTGTGAAGACAGACTTCATTGAGGTCGAAGAGGGCCAGTCCAGAATCAATGTCAAGGTGCGCTCGAATAAGGAGACCGCCATCAACGGACAGGGACCGAAAATCAAAGATCAGGATATCAAAGCTCTCTATCAGAAACTGGATCAACTGCAGGATGGTGATACCCTGGTTCTGGCAGGAGCGATTCCTTCTGTAATGCCGGAGACCATGTACATGGATATTCTCGAGCACTTGAAAGAGAAAAAGCTCCGCGTGGTCGTCGATGCGACAAGAGACCTCTTGGTTAATGTTCTTCCATATCATCCCTTCATGGTGAAACCCAATCATCATGAACTTGGCGAAATCTTCGGCGTTCATATCCATACTTATGAAGAAGCCATACCTTATGCCAAGATGTTACAGGAAAAGGGAGCCAGGAATGTCATCGTCTCCATGGGAAGCCTGGGGGCTATGATGGTGACCGAGGATGGCCAGGTCTTCCATGCCGGTGCTGCCAAGGGGAAGCCCAAGAATACCGTCGGCGCCGGAGACTCTTTTGTCGCAGGTTTTATTTATGGATGCGATGTCTTTCAGGATTACGAGAAAGCATTTTATATCGGAAACTGCAGTGGCGGTGCATCGGCTCATTCTGAGGAACTTGCCACCCGACAGAGGGTCATTGACATCTTGCACGAATTCGGCCGGCATGACCTGGATTGATTGTCATATGCTTCTAACAGACAATGGTTCTGTAGGAATAAATTGGGATATTAACAGATCTATTTACTAGGAAAGGTGGGGTAGAAATGAAGGTTAGAGATCTTCTGGCTGAGCAAAGTATTGAACTTCATGGCTCGGCTGCTTCAAAAGAGGACGTCATCAAAAAGATGGTTGACCTCATGGTAAAACGCGGAAATATCACAGACCGCGAAACCTATGAATCCGGTGTCTTTGCTCGTGAAAAGGAGAGCACAACAGGAATCGGAGACGGGATTGCCATACCGCATTGCAAATCCGATGCGGTATCTGCACCCGGATTGGCGGCAATGGTTCTTCCGGAGGGAGTGGATTATGATTCCCTGGATGGAGAACCGGTTCATCTGATTTTTTTGATTGCAGCACCGAATACCAAGGATAATGTACATCTGGAAGTACTTTCCCGTCTGTCAGAGCTTTTGATGGATGAAGGCTTTGTTCAGAGTCTGAAAAATGCCAAGACGAAAGCTGAGTTTTTAAATATCATTGAAGCCGCAGAATCGGACAAGCAGGCAAAGGATGAGGAAAAGGCCAATGCCGATACCAGTGATGTAGAGGTCCTTGCAGTAACGGCATGTCCGACCGGTATTGCTCATACCTATATGGCTGCTGAGGCGATTGAAAAGGCAGGAAAAGCCCTTGGTATTAAGGTCAAAGTAGAGACCAGAGGATCTGGTGGTGCAAAGAATATCATCACAGAGGATGAGATCAAGAGAGCCAAGGGAGTGATTATTGCTGCCGATGCCAAGGTTCCCATGGAGCGTTTCGCAGGCAAGCACCTGATCGAGGTCCGTGTTGCTGATGGTATTCATAAGGCGGAGGAGCTTGTAAAGAAAGCCCAGGCCCAGGACGCGCCGATCTATCATCCGGCCGGAGATGCCTCCGAAGAGGATAATGCATCCGAGAGCAGGAGCGGCGGAAGCGTCGGACATACCATTTATACCCATCTCATGAGCGGTGTATCTCATATGCTTCCATTCGTTATCGGTGGCGGTATTCTGGTTGCTCTGGCATTCCTTCTGGATACTTTGATGGGCTATGGTTCCATCGGAAGTGCTTTCGGTACTGCAACTCCGGTTTCTGCCTTCCTGAAGAATGCCGGTGGTCTTGCTATGGGAATGATGGTACCTGTACTTGCAGGTTACATCGCATATTCGATTGCCGACCGGCCCGGCCTTGCCGTTGGTTTTCTCGGAGGAATCCTGGCAAGTAATGGTAATCCTGCCCTTTTCGGAGGAGATGGGAAAGGAGCTTTTCTCTTCTCAGACAAGGCAGTAGGAGGTTTCCTCGGCTTTGTAAAAGATTTTGCTTTCGTCGGTAAGAATGGTGGTAATACAGTTTCCGGTTTCCTCGGAGGAATTGCAGCTGGTTTCCTTGCGGGCTATATTGTTCTCTTGCTTCAAAAGTGGACGAAGAATATGCCAAAGTCCCTGCAGGGTATCCGTCCGATCCTGATCTATCCCCTGGTTGGCATGTTCTTTGAAACAGTACTCATGTGCTTCATTCTGAATCCGCTGATCGGCTTGGTAAATACCGGGCTTTCTGTAATGCTGAATGCGATTTATGCATCCGGAATGATCTGGCTTCTGGGCCTGATCCTCGGCGGTATGATGGCAATCGACATGGGCGGCCCAATCAACAAGGCAGCTTATGTATTCGGTACCGGTGTATTGGCTACCGCAGCAGAACTCACAGCAAATGGCGCATCCATGTCTGATCCGAAAGTTCAGGTCTGCTACATCTCCATGGCAGCCGTCATGGTTGGTGGTATGGTTCCTCCTCTGGGAATTGCTCTTGCAACGATCTTCTTCCCGCAGAAATTCACAAAGGCTGAGCAGGAGACCAAGATCACAAATATCATCATGGGCGCAAGCTTTATTACCGAAGGTGCCATTCCTTTTGCCGCATCGGATCCCGGTCATGTCATTCCGGCAACCTTCGTGGGATCAGCAGTAGCAGGACTCCTGTCCGCTGTATTCAAGTGCACATTGATGGCACCTCACGGTGGAGTATTCGTATTCGCAACAGTCGGTCATCCTTTCTTATATATCGTTGCCTGGCTGATTGGCTCTGCCATCACCTGTTTCATGCTTGGCCTTTTGAAAAAGGATGCAGAAATGAGGTAACCGCTGCCAAACTGCAACATATCATAATAAGCCTTGAAAATAGAGGAGGAAGAATAGGAATTCTTTCAAATTTTATTTCCAAGGCTTTGATGTTAAGTTATAATAAAGAACATAAGAAATTCGATCCGGCCAGCGAAACAGGCGGATCGAGAGAATAGAAGGAGGACATGACCTTATGAAGACTTTCGAGTATACAATCACGGATCCCCTGGGAATGCACGCAAGACCTGCAGGACTTTTTGTGAAAGAAGCTGCAAAGTATCCTTGCAAGGTTACCATTGCAAAAGATGGTAAGGAAGTAGATGCAAAGCGGATCCTCGGAGTGATGAGCCTTGGCGTAAAGCAGGGCATGACGATCACCGTTGCCTGCGATGGTGATAATGAAGATGCTGCTGCAGCAGATCTCGAGAAATTCCTTAAGGAAAATCTGTAACGAATGGACGAAACTGCTGCAGAGCCTTGTGCCTTGCAGCAGTTTTTATCTATAGAGAGGATAAAAGGAATGGAAATTCAGGGAAAGAGCGTTTTCGGCGGTGTCGCAATTGGTCCCCTTTCTGTTTATGCCAAAGCAGACAATGTCGTAAAGCGGACGAAAATAGAGGATCCCGATGCCGAGATTGAACGCTTTCAAAAAGCGAAAGACAAGGCAAAGGAACAGCTTCAGGAACTGCATGACAAGGCTTTGAAAGAGGTCGGAGAGGCCAATGCCGAGATCTTCGAGGTTCATCAGATGATGCTGGAGGACGGGGACTATCTCGACTCGATCCGGGGCATCATCAAAAACCAGATGGTCAATGCCGAATATGCGGTAGCAACCACTGGAGACAACTTCTCTCAGATGTTTGCCGCAATGGATGATGACTATATGCGGGCACGCTCTGCGGATATCAAGGATATCTCCAACCGGGTCGTATCGATCCTGCAGGGAGCCGACAATGGCGGTATTCGTTCGGACAAGCCGGTCATCCTTCTGGCAGAGGATCTGGCACCCAGTGAGACCGTTCAGCTGGATAAATCCCTGATCCTTTCCTTTGTTACACGTGGCGGATCGACCAATTCTCATACGGCGATCCTGGCCAGGACCATGGGGATCCCTTCCCTGATCGGTGTGGATTATCAGGAAGAGATGGACGGGCATCTTGGTATTGTAGATGGCTATAAAGGAAAACTGATCGTTGATCCGGACGAGGAGACACTGAAAGCCTACCAGAAGAAACAGGAAGAAGACAACGAAAAGAAGCGTCTCCTTCAGGAACTGAAGGGTAAGGAAAATGTAACCCTCGATGGAAAGAAGATCAAACTCTATGCCAATATCGGCGGTGTAGGTGATGTTCCGGACGTCCTCCAAAATGACGCCGGCGGCATCGGACTCTTCCGAAGCGAGTTCCTCTATCTGGGCTGCGATGATTATCCGAGTGAGGAGCAGCAGTTCCAGGCTTATAAGACGGTTGCAGAGACCATGGCCGGAAAACAGGTGATCATCCGTACTTTGGATATCGGTGCGGATAAGCAGGTCGATTACTTCCATTTGGATAAGGAAGACAATCCGGCGCTTGGCTACCGCGCCATCCGGATCTGCCTGGATCGGCCGGAGATCTTCAAAACTCAGCTTCGCGCCATTTTCCGCGCCAGTTACTATGGCAATATCGGAATCATGTACCCCATGATCATTTCTGTGAATGAAGTCCTCCAGATCAAGGAAATCGTGAAAGCAGTCAAAAAGGAACTGGACGATCAGGGAATTCCCTACGGAAATGTAGAGCAGGGTGTAATGATTGAGACACCGGCCGCAGTCATGATCAGTGAAGACCTGGCAAAAGAAGTCGATTTCTTCTCCATCGGAACCAATGATCTGACACAGTATACCCTGGCTTGTGACCGCCAGAATGCAAAACTGGAGAAGATTGCAGATACCCATCATCCGGCAGTTCTTCGTGAGATCCAAATGACCATCGAAAACGGTCATAAGGGCGGAGCCTGGGTCGGCATCTGCGGTGAATTGGGCGCTGATACCAGCCTGACCGAGACCTTCCTTCGTATGGGCGTAGACGAGCTTTCCGTAAGCCCGTCCAGAATCCTTTCCGTACGGGAAGCCATACGGAAAGTGGATCTGTCAAAATAAAAACAAATTGGTTTTACTTACCGGAAACCTCATGTGGGAGAGATCCTGCATGAGGTTTTTTACGATGGGAGAATTGTTTGAGAAAACCTTGTGAAATATAGTAATAGTATGTTAGGATTTTCTCGATACCTCGATTCTTTTAACCAGTTTTCCGGAGGACTGCCATGGGTCTTATAGATGGTATGCCAGGTCATATTGCACAATTATTCGTAGATCATGAGCCGGATCCCTTGGAGCGGCTGTCGCATAAGATACTAAACCTTGTCAGAGACCGCCTGGTTCTTCGCATGCCTTACTTCAACCGGGCAATCCTTATTATGCCGGAATACTACTATCTGCCGGAAGATTTCAGCGGCTGGCTGGACAGGGAAGGACAAGCAGCCATTCCGGCGGGAATGGGTACGAACGGTCAGGTGCTGTTTGTGAACCCGGATGCATTGATCGAGGGCTATCAAGCGAGCCCGGAGCGCATCTGTCATACCTATCTTCATCTGCTTCTTCACTGTATTTACAGACATCCTTTTCAATATGAAAAAATGAATATGGAAGCCTGGGATCTGGCAAGTGATCTGGCGGTAGAGGACAAACTGCTGTCACTGGAGCTTAGGGAAACAGAACTTTCGGATGACAACAAGCGGCGCTCCCTCCTGAAGGATTTATCCGAGACCGTCGGGCAGCTTACAGCAGAGCGGATCTATCACAATTTGCGGGAAAAGAAAGACCTCCGCGAAGAGTGGATGCAGAGGAAGGATCTCTTTCATTTTGATCTCCATCAGTTCTGGATGAATAGCAGCAAGGAAGGCAATGGTGAATCCAATCAGGATGGGCGTATGCTCATGGCCAACCCGGAGACCGAAGAAAGCTGGAAGAAGATCGGCGCCCAGACCAAGCTGAATATTGCAAATGAAGAAGAGAATATGGGACTTACTCCCAATGATCTCGTTTCAAAGATCGATGACATCCGCCGAGATGAGAAAGATTATACGGACTTCCTCAAAAGCTTTGCCAGGATGACAGAGGAAGTACATCTCGACCCGGATTCTTTTGACTATATTTATTACCATTACGGGATGGAAATGTATGGCAATATGCCACTGATCGAGCCTCTGGAATATCGGGATGCAGCGAAGATCAAAGACTTCGTCATCGCCATTGACACCTCGGGCTCCTGTCAGGGCAATGCCGTAAGGGCCTTTCTGAACCGGACCTATTCGATCTTAAAAAACACGGATATTTTTACCCGGAGAATGAATCTTCATATCATACAATGCGATTGTGAAGTGCAGAAGGATGTGAAGATCGAAAGTGAAGAAGATTTCGATTCTTACATGAATTCGATTGAGATCCATGGCGGAGGGGGAACTGACTTTCGCCCTGTATTTACTTATGTAAAGGAACAGGTTCAGGCCGGCGAGTATTTCGATCTATGCGGATTATTGTATTTTACCGACGGCATGGGCATGTTTCCTGCAGAAGAGCCGGACTTCAAAACGGCCTTCATTTTAAAAGAAAGCGGCGCAAGCTATCACGAAACACCGGAATGGGCGATGACTTATGAACTCTCCGGCCAGGAGATGGAAGAGATGGAACTTGGAGAAAATATCTCGTAGAGCTGCTGTATACAAACGATGCAGGCGTTCGTAAACTGGCAAAAGAGAAAGGAATCTTATGAATATTCAGGAAGCAAAAAGAGAGGTCAAGCGCTCGGCAGCAATCTATCTTACCAAGGATGAGTTTGGAAATTACCGGATCCCGGTCGAGAAACAGCGCCCCATCTTTCTTGTCGGTGCACCTGGCATCGGAAAGACAGCGATCATGGAACAGATCGCGGAGGAGATGAATCTTTCCCTCGTGTCCTACTCCATGACGCATCACACGAGACAGAGCGCCCTTGGTCTTCCTTTTATCGTCCATAAAGAATTCGATGGCAAGCCTTATGACGTGACCAATTACACCATGAGTGAGATCATCTCTTCGATCTATGACACGATGGAGGAAAGCGGGATCCGCGAGGGCATTCTCTTTCTCGACGAGATTAACTGCATCTCTGAGACTCTGGCCCCGTCCATGCTGCAGTTCCTTCAATACAAGACCTTCGGAACCCATCAGGTGCCGGAAGGCTGGGTCATTGTCACTGCCGGAAACCCGCCGGAATACAATCGGTCGGTCAGGGAATTTGACGTGGTCACCCTGGACCGGCTCCGCCTTCTGGAGATCACACCGGATTTCGAAGCCTGGAAAATATATGCCAAGAAACGCGGCGTCCATAAGGCGATCCTGACCTATCTCGAAATCCACCAGGATAACTTTTATCATATGGAAAACACGGCACATGAGAAGCGCTATGTCACTGCCCGGGGCTGGGAGGATCTGTCGGAGGCACTCTATCTCTATGAAGAGAAGGGCTTCCCCGTTGATGAGATCCTGATCGGCCAGTACATCCGTTCGCCCCGGATCGCCAGGGAATTTGCCACCTATTATGCCCTCTATGAGAAATATAAATCGGACTATCAGATTCCTTCCATTCTATTGGGAAGAGAAGGCGCAGAGATTCGGGATCGAGCCAGGGCAGCCGGCTTCGATGAGCGTCTGACCATTACGGGTCTGCTTTTGGAGGCGATTCAGCCCCGCATTCGAAAGCATATGGAGAAGGAAAATGCCCTGAAGATGCTTCATGGGAAACTGGCGGAAATGAAGGAGAGTGAGACCGGGTCCATTCATGAGGCCTTGCAGGAACTGAAAGATCGGATGGAGAGAGAACAAAAGCAGAAGAAGGCTGCAGGAAATCTGAGTCGCGAATCGATCCATGCCTATGCTTACTGTCTGCGTTTTGTCCGGGCATGCTGGGACCGCCTGGATAGCGAAGGAGATGATCAGACAGATCATGATTTTGCCCTGGTCAATCAGGAATTCCAGGAAAGGGTTCAGGAAATGCTGCAAGAGACACCGCGTCTTTCGGAAGAACTGGATCATCTCTTTACCTTCGTGGAAGATGTCTTCGGAGATGACAATGAGATGCTGGTTCTTGTGACGGAACTGACCGTTGATAAGAACGCAGCAGCCTTCATTGCCGAAAATGGCTGCAGTGGCTATTACCGCCATAATAAAAGACTTATGGTCTTCGAACGAAATCAGGAACTGATGGAAGAGATAGAAAATATAGAAGATATGCGAAAAAACGGGCAGAAATAAACATGGTCCATGGAAAACTGAGGAAAAATTGTGGATAATGCAAGATCAGAGCAAGTAAAAGAGTGGATAGATCCAAAAAATCAGGCGATCTATCACTATGAGATCCTTACAGATCAGACCATTCGACTTCTCTCATGTACCGGCGGTCAGAGCCGGATAGAGATTCCCGGGGAAATCGAAGGCCTCCCGGTCGGACGTCTGGGCAGGCATCTTTTCTATGAGAATGGACTTTTGGTGGAAGAAGTAGTTCTTCCGGACAGCATTCGGATCATTGAAGAGGAAGCTCTGGAATTCGCCGTCTACCTTCAGAAGATTCAACTGAATTCGGGCCTGGTCTATATTGGGAAAAATGCCTTTCATGCAACGCAGCTTACGAGTCTTGTGATACCAAAGACAGTAGAGTGGATGGAAGAACCCGGGGAATGGGGGATCGAACTGGAGCTGGAAGAGGGGAATCCAAACTATAGTGATGATGGGTATGGAATCTATTTCATCCATGGAAGGAAATATCTGGCTCTTGTTCACCATGAGAATCCACGCCGGAGATACCGTTTGGCAGAGGACTGCAGAGGAATTCAGAAACATGCCTTGTTCTCGGCACAGAGACTGGAAGAAGTGATTTTGCCAGCCTCCGTACAGGAAATCTCGGAGGCTGCTTTCTCGGTGGAAAAGGAAGAGGATGAAGATCCGGGCCTTTCTGTTCGGATTGAAGAAGGGAATCCGGTCTTGTCGGTCTCTCAGGGCTGTATCCTTCTGAAAAGGAAAGAAGACCGGGAAACAACTCCTTACAGCTACACAGCAATTTATGGAGAACCGGACTTCACCGGCGACCTGGTCGACATTTCTCAAAAACTGAATGGCCCATTGACAGCAATCGCGGCAGAGGCTTTCTATGGAAGCAAGATCACGGAAGTTCGTCTGCCAAGGACACTTGGAAGGATCGGGGCAGAGGCTTTTACGGACTGCCGGCTGAAGAAAGCATATCTCGAGGAGGAAGACGGCTGGACCGAGATCCTTTTCCCGTCTGAGTATGGATATCTTATGAATCGCCTCCTGGCTTCCTTTGGGAAAAACGGCCATCGATACGATTATGGGGAATATGACGAAAACCTCCTGAGCGGCGGATGGAACCTGGAAAAACTGCATCTGTCTATTTCCCGGCTAAAACAGGGCAGGCACCTGAAAAAGGAAACGGAAGCTTCGATCCGCAAACGGATTCTGACAGACATGGAAGAAATCCTAAAACTGATCCGGGATCATAGCGATGGAGAAAGTCTTCAGGCACTTTCTGATCTGCATTTCTTCACAGAAGAAAATACAGACCAGGCGATTGCCTTCTTTCGTCAAAAAGAGTCCGGGGAACTGATGTCGATTCTTCTCAATGTGAAACAGGGGCAAAGGAGGAAAAGCTTTGACTTTAGCCTATGAGGATCTTATGAAAGAATCAATGACATTGCTTGTCTGAAAAGCCATGGAAACAATTTCGTAGGAGTGTTTCTGACGCTCATTACTGTTTTTATTTCCCCTAAGGATATGCTAAAATGCTTGGTACATAAGTCGAGAGTGTGGTTTGTGATGCAGGCCATGCCCTGCGTTAGGTCGAGAGTGTGGTTTGTAATGCAGGCCATGTCCTGCGCTAGGTCGAGAGTGTGGTTTGTAATGCAAGCCATGTCCTGCGCTATCAGGACTTATGTGAAGATGGAAAATCGTACACCAGAGTGAAATTCGTATTCTCGTGATGATAAAAAGGAGAAGGACTGGAAATGTATTTAGCAAAAAATTGGAAGGACTATGAAGTCATAGACTGTTCGGAAGGGGAAAAGCTGGAACGCTGGGGGAAATACACCCTGCTTCGTCCGGATCCTCAGGTCATCTGGGATACCCCGAAGACCAACCCCGCCTGGAGAAAGCTGAATGCCCACTATCACAGAAGCAGCCGCGGCGGCGGTGACTGGGAATTCTTCGACCTTCCGGAGGAGTGGACCATTCGTTATGAGTTTTCCGGAGCAGGCAGCGGGCGGTTAGGATGGTATCCGGGAAATGACGGCTGTCTGACCTTTCACCTCAAGCCCTTTCACTTCAAACATACCGGTCTCTTCCCGGAACAGGCCGCCAATTGGGAGTGGTTTTCTTCTATTATAAGGAAGGAAAAGGAGAGAAATGTAAACCGACCGATCAAGGTCCTGAACCTCTTTGCCTATACCGGTGGAGCGACGATTGCAGCAGCGGCTGCCGGAGCAGAAGTAACTCATGTTGATGCAGCCAAGGGAATGGTCAACTGGGCAAAGGAAAATGCCGTTTCATCCGGCCTTGGAGATGCTCCAATCCGCTGGCTGGTGGATGATTGCAGAAAATTTGTCGAGCGGGAGATTCGCCGCGGCCATAAATATGATGGAATCATTATGGATCCCCCTTCCTATGGAAGAGGACCCAAGGGCGAGATCTGGAAGCTGGAAGACAATGTCTACGACCTCATCAAACTTACGGCACAGGTCCTTGCACCTGATCCGCTCTTCTTCCTGGTGAACTCTTATACGACCGGCCTGCAGCCTGCTGTCCTTCACTATATGATCAGCACCGCCCTGAAGGATTTCCCGGGCACGGTTGAAGCCGACGAAGTAGGTCTGCCGGTAACAGAATCCGGTCTGGTCCTCCCTTGTGGGGCTGCAGGCAGATTCACAGGACAGCGTGTATGATCGATCATCTGTCCCGCCGGCTTGCGACGGGACAGGACACTACAATGTTTCAAAAAAAATACAAAAAAATATAAAAACCACTTGCATGACCTGAAAAAAGACGGTATGATATCAATTGCTGTGACATGATAGCGATGAAACGAGAAGTTGCAGCCTATGAGGCTGGTAATTCCGCGGAGCGAATGTCAAGTCAAGAAACTGGCGACAAGTCACTGTACGTAACAATTCAGGTCTACTGCAAAGTAGAAACCAGCGTGTGTGGAGAATAGGACACACACGGAGTAGTGTACAGTCACCACTTGTCGTACGACAAAAAGTACGAATAAGGAGGCGGCTTTTTTTATGGCAACTCAGGTAATGAGAATCACACTCAAGGCTTACGATCACGAACTGGTAGATGCATCCGCACAGAAGATTATCGAAACCGTTAAGAAGAACGGTGCAGTAGTCAGCGGACCGGTACCCCTTCCCACCAAGAAGGAAGTAGTTACGATCCTTCGCGCAGTACATAAGTACAAGTATTCCCGTGAGCAGTTCGAGAGAAGAACACACAAGAGACTCATCGATATCCTGACTCCGACCCAGAAGACGGTCGAGGCACTTTCCAGACTGGAAATGCCTGCAGGTGTCTACATCGACATCAAGATGAAAGAGAAGTAATCCAAAGAAGATTACGGTTTACATTTCAAAAAGGTAACTAAGGTAACCCCGTTTACCTATAATGAACGCGCGCAGACGATGTCCTATTTCATCCGAAGCAAATTGCGTTCCGCTGTAGAGTAGGAGGAATACTCAAATGAAGAAAGCTATTCTGGCAAGAAAGCTTGGAATGACACAGGTCTTCAGTGAAGACGGCGAGCTCATTCCTGTAACTGTCCTGGAAGCAGGACCATGCGTAGTAACTCAGATCAAGACTGTTGACAACGATGGTTATGATGCCGTACAGGTTGGCTTTTATGACAACGCTGTAAAGGTAACTGAGAAGGACGCTCAGGGCAAGAAGACTGTTGCTCACAGACACGGCACAAATAAGCCGGAGATGGGACATTTTGAAAAGGCTGGCGTTTCTGCGAAGAAGTACGTCCGCGAGTTCCGTTTCGAGAATGCAGCTGATTACAAGCTGGCTGATGAGATCAAGGCAGATATCTTCGCTGAGGGTGACAAGGTTGACGTGACCGCAATCACCAAGGGACATGGTTTCGAGAGTGCGATCAAGAGATTTGGCCAGCACAGAGGACCTATGGCTCACGGTTCTAAGTTCCATCGTCATCAGGGTTCTAATGGTACTTCATCTACCCCGAGCCGTGTATTCAAGGGCAAGGGAATGCCTGGACATATGGGATCCGTACAGGCCACTGTACAGAATCTTCAGGTAGTTCGTGTAGATGCAGAAAACAACTTACTCCTGATCCGCGGCGCAGTTCCCGGAGCAAAGAAGGCTCTGGTAACGATCAAAGAATCCGTTAAGGCTTGAGAGTAAGAAAGGAGGACCATTCGATGGCAACAGTATCCGTATATAATATGGAAGGCAAGGAAGTTGGCACGATCGAACTGAACGACGCAGTATTCGGCGTAGATGTAAATGAGCATCTGGTTCAGCTCGCTGTTAAGACCCAGCTTGCAAATAACCGTCAGGGCACCCAGAAGGCGAAGACCAGATCTGAGGTTTCCGGTGGCGGAAGAAAGCCTTGGAGACAGAAGGGAACCGGTCATGCAAGACAGGGATCCACTCGTGCTCCTCAGTGGACCGGCGGCGGCATGGTATTCGCACCGGTACCGCGTGACTACAGCATCAAGATGAACAAGAAGGAAAAGAGAGCAGCATTAAAGTCTGCACTGACTTCCCGTGTAGAAGAGAAGAAGCTTCTTGTTCTTGATGAGCTGAAGTTTGACGAAATCAAAACCAAGAACATGGTAAATGTTCTGAAGAACCTGAACGTTGAGAAGGCTCTGGTTGTTACCGCTGACAGCGACAAGAATGTCTATATGTCCGCTCGGAACATCCAGAATGTTAAGACCCTTCCGGCAAATACACTGAACGTATTCGACGTTCTGAAGTACAACACAGTAGTCCTTACTAAGGATGCTGTACAGAAGATTGAGGAGGTATACGCATAATGGCTAATGTTCAGTATTACGATACCATCATCCGTCCGGTCGTAACCGAGAAGAGCATGAGCATGATGGGTGATAAGAAGTATACATTCCTTGTACATAAGGATGCCAACAAGACCATGATCAAGGAAGCTGTTGAGAAGATGTTCGACGGCGTAAAGGTCAAGTCTGTTAACACCATCAATGTTCTGGGTAAGAACAAGCGCAGAGGCGCTGTTACCGGTCGTACTGCTGCTACCAAGAAGGCAGTTGTAACTCTGACCGAGGATTCCAAGGAGATCGAGATCTTCGAAGGTCTTTGATCTTAGGCGAATCAAGTATGCACATGAAAGTGCGATAACAAACATTAAGAAAGGATTTATACAATGGGAATTAAGACATATAACCCGTATACGCCTTCCAGAAGAAATATGAGCGGCTCTGATTTCTCCGAGATCACCAAGAAGACTCCTGAGAAATCCCTTGTCGTTAAGATCAAGAAGAATTCTGGACGTAACAATCAGGGTAAGATCACCGTTCGTCATCACGGCGGCGGAAACACCAAGAAGTACAGAATCATCGATTACAAGAGACGCAAGGACGGTATCCCTGCAAAGGTTCTCGGTATTGAGTATGATCCGAATCGTACCGCTAACATCGCTCTGATTGCTTATGCAGACGGCACAAAGTCCTATATCCTTGCACCTGCAGGCCTGACCGACGGCATGGTTGTATCCAATGGTCCTGAGGCTGAAGTTCGTGTAGGTAACTGCCTTCCTCTGGAGAATATTCCGGTAGGTACTTCTGTACACAATATTGAGCTTTATCCGGGCAAGGGTGGCCAGATGGTTCGTTCCGCTGGTAACTCTGCACAGCTGATGGCTAAGGAAAACGGTTATGCAACCCTTCGTCTTCCTTCCGGAGAAATGCGTATGGTTCCTCTGGCTTGCCGCGCAACCATCGGTATCGTTGGAAACGGCGATCACAACCTGGTTAAGATCGGTAAGGCCGGACGTAAGAGACACATGGGCTGGAGACCGACTGTTCGTGGTTCCGTCATGAACCCGAATGACCATCCTCATGGTGGTGGTGAAGGTAAGGCTCCTGTAGGACGTCCCGGTCCTTCTACTCCTTGGGGTAAGCCTGCTCTTGGACTTAAGACCAGAAAGGCCAAGAAGCATTCCAACAAGCTTATCGTAAGAAGAAGAGACGGCAGAGCGATTAAATAAGGAGGTACCGCATGGCTCGTTCATTAAAGAAAGGACCTTTCGCAGATGCAGAGCTTCTGAAGAAGGTCGATGCAGTAGTAAAGTCCGGTGACAAGACCGTCATCAAGACATGGTCCCGTCGCTCTACAATCTTCCCTCAGATGGTTGGACTTACCATCGCTGTACATGATGGAAGAAGACATGTGCCTGTATACATCACAGAGGACATGGTCGGCCATAAGCTTGGCGAGTTCGTTCTGACCAGAACTTATCATGGCCACAACGGAAATGGTGATGAAAGAAAGGCTGCATTAGCAGGTAAATAATAGGACTGAAAGGAGGTTTCTATCATGGCTAGAGGACATAGATCCCAGATTAAGCGTGAGAGAAACGAAAAAAGAGATACCAGACCTTCAGCGAAGCTTTCTTTCGCTAGAATGTCTGTTCAGAAGGCTTGCTTCGTTCTGGATGCAATCCGTGGCAAGGATGTAGATACTGCACTTGCAATCGTAACTTATAATCCGAGATATGCTTCTTCTGTAGTTTTAAAGCTTCTGAATTCCGCAATTGCAAACGCTGAGAACAATAACGGAATGGACAGATCCAACCTTTACGTAGCAGAGTGCTATGCAAATAAGGGACCGACAATGAAGAGAATCCACCCGAGAGCACAGGGCCGTGCTTATCGTATTGAGAAGCGCATGAGCCATATCACTATTGTGCTGGATGAGAAGCAGTAAGAAGGAGGAAGAACATGGGACAGAAAGTCAATCCTCATGGCTTAAGAGTCGGCGTTATCAAGGATTGGGATTCCAAGTGGTACGCTGAAAAAGAATTCGCAGATTACCTGGTTGAGGACCACAAGATCCGTACCTTCCTTAAGAAGAAGCTGTACGCATCAGGTGTTTCTAAGATCGATATTGAGAGAGCATCTGACCGAGTTAAGGTAATCGTTTATACTGCAAAGCCCGGCGTAGTAATCGGTAAGGGCGGCGCTGAGATCGATAAGGTTAGAGCAGAAGCTCAGAAGCTGACGGACAAGAAGCTCCTGATCGACATCAAGGAAGTTAAGCGTCCGGATGAAGATGCTCAGCTGGTAGCTGAGAATATTGCTCAGCAGCTTGAGAATCGTATCTCCTTCCGTCGTGCAATGAAGTCCGTTATGGGACGTGCAATGAAGTCCAACAAGGTTCAGGGTATCAAGACAACCTGTTCCGGACGTCTTGGCGGTGCTGATATCGCAAGAAGCGAGTCTTACAGCGATGGCACAATTCCTCTTCAGACTCTGCGTGCTGACATCGACTACGGTTTTGCTGAAGCTGATACAACTTACGGCAAAGTAGGTGTTAAGGTTTACATCTATAAGGGAGAAGTCCTTCCGCAGAAGAAAGTTAAAGAAGGAGGTAACCGCTAATGTTAATGCCTAAGAGAGTTAAGCACAGAAAGCAGTTCCGTGGATCTCTTTCTGGAAAGCTTACCAAGGGAAATAAGGTAGCAATGGGTGATTTTGGTCTGGTAGCAACCGAACCTTGCTGGATCAAGTCCAATCAGATCGAGGCAGCCCGTGTAGCCCTGACAAGATATATCAAGCGTGGTGGTAAAGTATGGATCCGTATCTTCCCGGACAAGCCGATTACAGCTCAGCCGGCTGGTACTCGAATGGGTAAAGGTAAAGGACCTGTAGATCACTGGGTAGCTGTTGTTAAGCCGGGACGTGTTCTTTTCGAGATCTCCGGAGTACCGGAAGATGCAGCCAAAGAGGCACTTCGTCTCGCATCCCACAAACTTCCGTGCACTTGCAAGATCGTTGCACGAGAGAGCGTAGAAGGCGGTGTAGCAAATGAAAACTAAGAATTATGTACAGGATCTGAGAGCAAAATCAGAGGCCGAACTTAATACAGAGCTTACCGATGCTAAGAAGGAACTCTTCAACCTGAGATTCCAGAATGCAACGAACCAGTTGGATAACACCAGCCGGATCAAAGAGGTAAAGAAGAATATTGCCCGCATTCAGACCATGCTTACTGAGAAGCGCATGGCAGACTAATCGCTTATGCGATGAGAAAGGAGTTTTTCGTGGAAGAGAGAAATCTTAGAAAGACACGTGTTGGTGTCGTTGTAAGCGATAAGATGGACAAGACCATCGTTGTTGCTGTTCATGATAACGAGCGTCATCCTCTTTACAAGAAGATCGTAAAGAAGACCTACAAGCTGAAGGCACACGATGAGAATAATGCCGCACACGAGGGAGACACCGTTCGTGTAATGGAGACCAGACCCCTGTCTAAGGACAAGAGATGGAGACTGGTTGAGATCGTAGAGAAGGCAAAATAATTCGAATAATAAGGAGGCTGCATAATGGTACAGCAGGAAAGCAGATTAGCTGTTGCCGACAATACCGGAGCGAAGGAACTCCTTTGCATTCGTGTCGTTGGCGGATCTACCAGAAGATATGCAAACATTGGCGACGTCATTAAAGCTTCGGTCAAAGAAGCAACACCTGGCGGAGTTGTTAAAAAGGGTGCTGTAGTAACAGCCGTAGTTGTACGTACGAAGAGAGGCGTTCGCCGTAAGGATGGTTCTTACATCAAATTCGATGAGAACGCTGCAGTTATCATCAAGGATGACGGCACTCCTACCGGAACCCGTATCTTTGGACCGGTTGCAAGAGAGCTTCGTGATAAGAAATTCATGAAGATCGTTTCCCTTGCTCCGGAAGTACTGTAAGGAGGTACACGATGGCAAGTAAGATTAAAGTTGGCGATACCGTTCGTGTGATCGCCGGTGCAGATAAGAATAACGAAGGCAAGGTTCTCACCATCGACCACAAGAATCATCGTGTTGTCGTTGAGGGCGTTCACATGATCAAGAAGCATGTAAAGCCTTCTATGCAGAATCAGAACGGCGGAATTATCGAGCAGGAAGCTCCGATCGATATCTCCAATGTAATGCTTCTGGTTGACGGTAAGACAACTCGTGTCGGCTTCAAGGTTGAGGACGGCAAGAAGGTTCGTGTAGCTAAGGCTACCGGCAAGAACATTGATTAATACTGACCGGAAAGGAGGAAAATTCGTTGAGTAGACTGAAAGAAATGTATAAGAACGAGATCGCTGCCAAGATGCAGGAGAAGTTCGGATACAAGAATGTAATGGAAATTCCCAAGCTTGAGAAGATCGTCGTAAACATGGGCGTTGGTGAAGCTAAGGAAAACGCAAAGCTCCTGGAAGCTGCAGTAGCAGATATGGAGACAATCACCGGTCAGCATGCTGTTGTTACGAAGGCTAAGAACTCCGTAGCAAACTTCAAGATCCGTGAGGGTCAGGGAATCGGATGCAAGACCACTCTTCGTGGCGACAAGATGTATGACTTCCTTGATCGTCTGGTTAACTTAGCACTGCCTCGTGTACGTGACTTCCGTGGCGTAAATCCCAACTCCTTTGATGGACGTGGAAACTATGCGCTTGGTCTGAAAGAGCAGATCATCTTCCCTGAGATCGAATTTGATAAGGTCGACAAGGTAAGAGGTATGGACGTTATTTTCGTAACAACTGCAAAGACCGATGAAGAGGCACGTGAGTTACTCCGCCTGTTCGGAATGCCTTTCGCTAAGTAATTAGGAGGATCATAATGGCAAAGAAATCAATGAAGATTAAGCAGCAGCGTGCACCTAAGTTCTCCAGCAGAGCTTATACCCGTTGCAGAATCTGCGGTCGTCCGCACTCCGTGCTTAAGAAATATGGCATTTGCCGTGTTTGCTTCCGTGAGCTTGCATATAAGGGCGAGATCCCGGGCGTAAAGAAAGCATCTTGGTAATCGGATAAGGAGGAAAGTAGAATCATGAATATTAGTGATCCCATCGCAGATATGCTTACAAGAATTCGTAATGCAAATACTGCAAAGCATGATACCGTAGACATCCCGAAGTCCAGAATCAAGGTTGCTATCGCAGACATTCTTGTAGACGAGGGCTACATTGAGAAGTACGAGATCGTTCCGGACGGTAAGTTCGAAGCAATCCGTGTAACTCTGAAATATAACGACAATAAGAACACAAAGGTCATCTCCGGAATCAAGAAGATCTCAAAGCCGGGTCTTCGTGTATATGCCGGTAAGGATGAAGTTCCTTCTGTTCTCGGCGGACTGGGTATTGCAATCCTGTCCACCAACAAGGGCATCGTAACTGACAAGCAGGCTCGTAAGCTTGGCGTCGGCGGTGAAGTCCTTGCATATGTATGGTAATCATCATACATTTTTAACTACTATTTGATCCTATCCGGCTGTTAGAAGCCGGATATCAAACACCAATTAGGAGGTACGGGCATGTCACGTATTGGAAGAATGCCAATCGCAATCCCTGCTGGCGTAACAGTTGAGGTTGCAGAAAATAATCTTGTGACTGTAAAAGGTCCTAAGGGAACCCTTACAAGAGCACTCGCTCCAGAAATGGAGATCAAAGTCGAGGGAAATGAAGTAATCGTTTCCAGACCGAACGACCTGAAGAGAATGAAGTCTCTTCACGGCCTTACCAGAACCCTGATCCATAACATGGTCATCGGCGTAACCGAGGGCTATACCAAGACTCTTCAGATCCTTGGTGTCGGCTATCGTGCTGAGAAGTCCGGAAAGAAGCTCACCCTTCATCTTGGCTATTCTCATCCGGTTGAGATGGAAGATCCTGAGGGCATTGAATCCAAGCTCGATGGAAATAACATCATCGTTTCCGGTATTGATAAGGAAAAGGTTGGACAGTATGCAGCAAACATCCGTGAGAAGAGAGCACCGGAGCCTTACAAGGGCAAGGGTATCCGTTATGCGGATGAGCATGTACGTCGTCTTGCCGGTAAGACTGGTAAAAAATAATTGAAGGAGTGAGAAAGAATGATTAATAAAAAATCTAGAGCTGTCGTTCGCGAGCAGAAGCACAGAAGATTAAGAAATCATCTTGCAGGAACTGCTGAGAGACCGCGTCTCGCTGTCTTCAGAAGCAACAGCAATATGTATGCACAGATCATCGATGATGAAGCTGGTAAGACTCTTGTATCCGCATCTACTCTGGATAAGGATTTAAAGAGCAGCCTTGAACATACAGACAATGTAGAAGCCGCTGCAGCACTTGGCACAGCAATCGCAAAGAAGGCACTGGATGCCGGAATCAAAGAGGTCGTATTTGACCGTGCCGGCTATATCTATGCCGGTAAGGTTGCAGCCCTGGCTGATGCAGCACGTGAAGCTGGCCTGGAATTTTAAGGAGGAACATTACATGAAGCGTACAATCATCGACGCAAGTCAGTTTGAATTAGAGGACCAGGTCGTAACTATCAAGCGTGTATCGAAGACAGTTAAGGGCGGACGTAATATGCGTTTCGCTGCTCTGGTCGTAGTAGGTGATCGTAACGGTCACGTAGGTGCCGGAATGGGCAAGGCTGCCGAAGTTCCCGAAGCTATCCGTAAGGGCAAGGAAGACGCCATGAAGCACCTGATCGAAGTCAAGATGAATGATGCAAACAGCATCACTCATGACATTATCGGTAAGCACACAGGAGCTACCATTCTCCTGAAGACTGCTCCCGAAGGTACCGGTATCATCGCCGGTGGTCCTGCCCGTGCGGTATGTGACCTTGCAGGTATCAAGAATATCCGTACCAAGTCTCTTGGTTCCTCGAATAAGCAGAACGTTGTTCTCGCAACGATCGAAGCTCTGGAAAGCCTTAAGGCTCCCGAGGAAGTAGCTCGCCTTCGCGGCAAGTCCGTAGAAGAAGTACTTGGTTAAGGAGGTTTATCATGGCTAAGAAGTTAAGAATCACACTTGTTAAGTCTACCATCGGCGCTGTTCCCAAGAACAAGAAGACGGTAGAGGCTCTTGGTCTTCATAAGATCAACTCCGTTAACGAGCTGCCGGATAACGATGCAACCCGCGGAATGATTCAGCGTGTTCGTCATCTGGTAAAAGTTGAAGAGATCGACGCATAAGATAAATAAGGAGGTCACATAATGGATTTATCCAATTTAACTCCTGCTGAGGGTTCTGTACATAGCAATACCTTCAGAAGAGGCCGTGGACACGGCTCAGGAAATGGAAAGACTGCCGGTAAGGGACATAAGGGTCAGAAGGCTCGTTCCGGAGCACCGAGACCTGGTTTCGAAGGTGGTCAGATGCCTCTGTACCGTCGTATTCCGAAGAGAGGTTTCCATAACAGAAACACCAAGATCATTGTTGCAATCAATGTATCTGATCTGGAGCGTTTCGAAGATGGTGCAACGGTTGATGCTGCAGCATTGAAGGAAGCCGGACTTGTTAAGAATGCACGTGATGGCATCAAGATCCTTGGCAATGGCGATCTTACAAAGAAGCTCAATGTCAAGGTAAATGCTTACAGCGCTTCTGCAAAAGAGAAGATTGAAAATGCAGGCGGTTCTGCCGAGGTGATCTAATGCTGACTACACTTCGCAATGCTTTCAAGATTAAAGATCTGCGAAGAAGGATAGGATTCACATTTCTCATGCTGATCGTTATCCGGATCGGATCACAGATCCCGGCACCGGGTATCCAGGAAGGCGTCTTTGACAGCCTTTTTGGATCAGCAGGAGACTCGCTGAATTTCTTTGATGCAATTACCGGCGGATCTCTGGAGCGAATGAGTATCTTCGCTCTGAACATTACGCCCTATATTACATCATCGATTATTCTTCAGCTTTTGGAAATCGCATTCCCGAGGCTGGAAGAAATTGCACGTGACGGGGAAAAGGGTCGTGAATTTATAACTAAGATCACGCGTTATATCACGGTAGGACTCTCTCTGATGGAGTCAATTGCGATGGCAATCGGCTTCGGAAGATCCGGATATCTGACCAGCTTTGGTCTGAATTTCAAGGGAATCTTAAATGTGGTTACCCTGGTCGCTGTGCTGACAGCTGGATCCACCATCCTGATGTGGCTGGGTGAGCGTATTACGGAACATGGTGTTGGAAATGGTATTTCCATAGTCTTGATCATCAATATTATCTCCCGTATGCCACAGGATCTTACATCCCTCTATAATTTATTTATGAAGGGAAAAACTCCGGCAAGATTAATTCTGGCAGGAGCAATTATTGCAGCGATCATTATCGGTATCGTTGTTATGGTTGTTGTACTTCAGGGTGCAGAACGTAGAATTCCGGTTCAATATTCGAATAAATTACAGGGCAGACGGACTTACGGCGGAACATCCACCAATATTCCGTTGAAGGTCAATACCGGTGGCGTTATGCCGGTCATCTTCGCTCAGTCGATCATGCAGACACCTGTAATTATCGCGGCATTCCTCGGAAAAGGACAGGGATCAGGTTTCTGGTCCAAAGTTCTCAGAGGTCTGTCCGAGTCCAACTGGTTTGATACAGCCAACTGGATCTATTCATTAGGTGCAGTACTTTATGTATTCCTGATCATTGTATTTGCATATTTTTATACTTCAATCACGTTCAATCCGCTGGAGATCGCAGATAACATGAAGAAGTCGGGCGGTTTCATTCCCGGTATTCGTCCGGGTAAGCCCACCAGTGATTATCTGACCAGCATACTGAATTATGTCGTTTTCATCGGCGCCATCGGACTTACGATTGTATCGGTTGTTCCGATTGCACTGAACGGATTATTTAATGCCAATGTTTCCTTTGGTGGTACATCAATTATCATCGTGGTCGGCGTTGTCATTGAGACATTACAGCAAATTGAATCCCAGATGATGGTTCGTAACTATCGCGGATTCTTGAGTGAGTAGAAGGTACCTGTTCATTGGAGATACTGGGTTTCCCTGTATCTCCAAAGGTATATAAGGAGATAATATGAAGATTGTGATGTTAGGAGCACCAGGCGCAGGAAAGGGAACCATCGCGTCCCGTCTTTCTGCAAAGTACGGAATTCCTCATATCTCTACCGGAGATATCTTCCGTGCAAACATTAAAAACGGAACGGAGCTCGGCAAGAAAGCAAAGTCTTATATGGATCAGGGACTTTTGGTTCCGGATGAGCTGACATGCGATCTTGTTATGGACCGGATCGGTCAGGAGGATTGTAAGAAGGGATTTATTCTGGACGGATTTCCCAGAACAATTCCTCAGGCAGAAGCTTTGACAGATGCTCTGGATGAAAAGGATGAACAAATGGATTACGCATTAAATGTCATCCTGTCAGATGATAAAATTGTCAAGCGTATGTCCGGAAGAAGGTCCTGCCCGAAATGCGGCGCCGTCTATCATATCATTACACTGCCACCGAAACAGGAGGGCATTTGTGATAAATGCGGATCCAAGCTGGTACAGAGAGCTGATGACGCCGAAGAAACAGTAAAGAAACGTCTTGAAGTCTATCACGAACAGACCGAACCCCTGATTGAGTACTACCACAGAGCCGGCATCATTGTGGAAGTAAGCGGAGATGCTGGTGCGGATCAGGAAGTCGAGAGGCTGTCCGAGGTTTTGGAAGACGCAGAGTAATCAGTATCAGGAGGAATCGATTTGTCCAAGGCTGACATCATTGAACTGGAAGGCACAGTTCTGGAAAAACTTCCAAATGCAATGTTCCAGGTGAAACTGGAAAACGGATTGGAAATCTTAGCGCATATCAGTGGAAAGCTTCGTATGAATTACATCCGGATCCTTCCGGGAGATAAAGTTACGATTGAGATGTCTCCCTATGATCTTACAAAAGGAAGAATCATCTGGAGAGATAAATAATCGTTGACATTAATTGACAACGCAGATATAATGGTACACGGACGTTTTTTGGAAGCAGAGGGGTAATATGCCCTGAAGCGCCCGAAAATACGGGGTGTAGAGCTTGTTTTGATGAAGGAAGGAGGACCTCATGAAGGTAAGATCTTCTGTAAAGCCTATGTGCGATAAGTGCAAGGTTATCAAGAGAAAGGGTAAGATCAGAATCATCTGTGAGAACCCGAAGCACAAGCAGGTTCAGGGCTGATCCTTTAAGGTTTGGCCTTGATAGTGCATGTGTATTATGGCGGCTGCAGTTTGACATGAGCCAAACTGTTCATAATACAAGAGTTGCAGGATAGCTGCATCTACTGTGAGCTTTATTCCATTCATACCGGGGAATAAGACTCACCATTTTCTGTCTCTGGCAGAAAAAAAAGAGCGGAACGTAAAAGCACACATTTCAGGCTGGCGGACACGTCAGAGCTGCTGTGAGGGAAGCTCGGTACTATAGACGGGGATATGTCTTCCCCCATTCACGATCATTTGGAGGTGTAAATACACATGGCTCGTATCGCAGGTGTAGATTTACCAAGAGAAAAGAGAATTGAAATCGGCCTCACATATATCTACGGAATCGGCAGAACTACTGCAGACAAGATTCTCGCAGAATCCGGGGTCAATGGAGACACACGCTGCAAGGATCTGACAGATGATGAAGTCAGAAAGCTTGCTGACGCAATCAACACTCTTGGTGTTGAAGTAGAAGGTGATCTCAGAAGAGATGTCTCTCTGAATATTAAGAGACTTACCGAGATCGGATGCTACAGAGGAATTCGTCACAGAAAGGGACTTCCTGTCCGTGGACAGAAGACCAAGACAAACGCTCGTACCCGTAAGGGACCGCGTAAGACGATCGCAAATAAGAAGAAGTAATAAGACTAAGAAAGTAGGTTAGTTTCACTATGGCTAAAGTTGCAAAAAGAGTAACAAAAAAGCGCGTTAGAAAAAACGTTGAACATGGCCAGGCACATATTCAGGCATCGTTTAATAACACGATCGTAACACTGACAGATGCACAGGGTAATGCAATCTCCTGGGCTTCCGCAGGTGGACTTGGCTTCAAAGGTTCAAGGAAATCTACTCCGTACGCTGCACAGATGGCAGCAGAGACCGCAGCAAAGGCTGCAGCTCCTTCGGGACTTAAGACAGTTGATGTATTCGTTAAGGGACCTGGCTCAGGAAGAGAAGCAGCGATCCGTGCTCTTGCAGCAAACGGAATCAATGTAACTTCCATTCAGGATGTAACTCCCGTACCTCACAACGGATGCCGTCCGCCGAAGCGTAGAAGAGTCTAATTAGGAGGGAAAGAATACAATGGCAGTAAATAAAACCCCGATCTTAAAGAGATGCAGATCCCTCGGTATGGATCCTGTATATCTTGGTTATGATAAGAAGTCTAAGAGACATCCTCAGAACAGCCGTCGGAAGGTTTCTGAGTACGGTCTGCAGCTGAAGGAAAAGCAGAAGGCTAAGTTCATCTACGGCGTTCTGGAAAAGCCTTTCCGTAACTACTATGAGAAGGCAGACCGTATGAAGGGTCAGACCGGTGAAAACCTGATGACCATGCTTGAGAGCCGTCTGGACAATATCGTTTTCCGTGCAGGTTTCGCTCGTACTCGTCGCGAGGCTCGTCAGATGGTAGACCACAAGCTCTTCACCGTTAACGGCAAGAAGATCAACATCCCTTCCTACCTCTGCAAGGCTGGAGATGTCATCGAAGCAGTTGAGAATAAGAAGTCTCTTCAGAGATTCAAGGATATCGCTGAGACCACCAATGGCCGTGCTGTTGCTGAGTGGCTTGATGTGGATGCCGAGAACTGGAAGGCAACCATCAAGAATCTTCCGAACAGAGATCAGATCGATGTACCTGTAGATGAACTACAGATTGTCGAGTTGTACTCCAAGTAATAAGTACGCTTGAGTAGTCTGTAAATATAGGTCAAAGGAGGATCGCAAGTGTTAGATTTCAACAAACCCAATATTGAAATCGCAGAAATGTCAGATGACCATAAGTATGGTCGCTTTGTTGTGGAACCTCTTGAAAGAGGCTATGGTACAACACTGGGAAATTCCCTTCGCCGTATCATGCTTTCTTCTCTTCCCGGTACCGCAGTAACAAAGATCAAGATCGATGGCATTCTTCACGAGTTCAGCTCCATCCCCGGTGTGAAGGAAGATGTGACTGAGATCGTATTGAATATCAAGAATCTTGCAATCCGTGACAACAGCGGCAACAACGAACCCAAGAAGGCTTATATTGACTTCGAGGGCGAGGGAGTTGTCAAGGCATCCGATATCCAGATCGAGTCCGATGACGTCGAGATCGTCAATCCCGACCTTGTTATTGCTCATCTGAATGGCGGCAGCGACTGCAAGCTCTACATGGATCTCACAATTGAGAATGGCCGCGGATATGTACCGTCTGACCGTAACAAGTCCGATGATACTCCGATCGGTGTCATTGCAATCGACAGCATTTACACCCCGATCGAGCGTGTAAATATTACGGTTGAGAACACCCGTGTAGGTCAGCAGACCGACTTCGATAAGCTGACACTGGATGTCTATACAAACGGAGCTCTTGGCCCGGATGAGGCATTAAGCCTTGCAGCCAAGGTTCTCGCAGAGCATCTGAACCTCTTCATCGACCTTTCCGATAATGCAAAGAATACGGAAGTCATGGTTGATAATAAGGAAGAGGGACCGAAGGTTGTTCTGGACATGACGATCGATGAGCTCGAGCTCTCCGTTCGTTCATACAATTGTCTGAAGAGAGCCGGCATCAATACAGTCGAGGAACTTTGCAACAAGTCCCCGGAAGAGATGATGAAGGTTCGGAACCTTGGAAAGAAGTCTTTGGATGAAGTTCTTGCCAAGCTTGACGAGCTCGGACTTCATCTTCGTACCGCGGAGGAGTAATCCGCTGCAGGATTTGACTTATGCTGAAATGTAGGCCGGATCCGAAGTTAATTCATATGCCAAATTTGAAGCTGCAGAGCCGGTAAATCCGAGGCGTACGGCCCTGTAGTCCTCAGAGTGGCTAGAGACATCTGCCGAGGAAGTAAGTCCATATGGCATTTCGAGGTAGTAACCACCCAATCCAATATCAGGAGGAAATATCATGGCAAAGTATAGAAAGTTAGGAAGAACATCTTCCCAGAGAAAAGCCCTGCTCAGAAACCAGGTAACAATGCTTCTGAACAATGGCAGAATCATCACAACCGAAGCTAAGGCCAAGGAAGTATCTAAGATTGCTGAGAAGTACATCGCTCTTGCAATTCGTGAGAAGGATAACTTCGAAGAAGTTACCGTTCAGGCTAAGGTTCCTGTAAAGGATAAAGACGGCAAGCGTGTCAAGGAAGTTGTTGATGGTAAGAAGGTTACCAAGTTCGAGACCGTTGACAAGAAGATTAAGAAGGACCTTCCTTCCCGTCTCCATGCACGTCGTCAGATGCTGAAGTTCCTTTACCCTGTAACTGTAAAGGGTGAGAAGAAGTCTGAGACTAAGGTTGTTAACCTTCCGAATAAGCTTTTCGATGAGATCGCACCGAAGTACGCAGACCGTAAGGGCGGTTATACCCGTATTGTAAAGATTGGTCAGCGTAAGGGTGACGGCGCTCTGGAAGTTCTTCTTGAGCTGGTTTAATATCTACAGCTTTGAGTGATCGAAATAGAAATCCCGCAGCAAATGCTGCGGGATTTTTTTATCCAAGTTTTCAAGTCTTTTAATCCAAATTTTTTATCCAGGTTTTCAAGTCTTTTTATCCAAGTCTTGCAATCGTAACCCCTGCATCGCCTTCGCCGTAAGCAGCCTGGTGGTATTCCTTGACATACATATTTCCATCCAGATATTGCTGAACCGCCCGTCGAAGGGCACCGGTACCCTTGCCGTGAACGATGCGGACCTCCTTCAAGTGAGAGATATAGGCATCATCGATGTACTTATCCAATTTGGTAATTGCTTCATCCCCTGTAAGCCCCAGTAATTTGATCTCCGGAGAAATGGTAGCGGCCTTACTGAAGGATGCAATATTCTTATTAGGGCTGACGCCGGCCTGGGCCCTGCGTTTCTCCTTCATTTCCCTTCGGAAGCGCTCAGCTGTTGTCTCGTCTCCCAGAAGCTGAATGTCAGAGAGCTTGACTTTCGACTTAATGAGGCCCATCTGCACCTCGAGTTCTCCCTTTGAGTTCGGCAATTTGTGGATCGTTCCATTCATATTCATAGAAAGCACGCGGACACTGTCCCCAACGTGCAGATTTTTCACATTGATGGCTCCGCTATTTGCCGACTGTACATGCCTTGTCATAGCACGTTCCGAAGCTTTGGATTCTGCATCTGACAATTTCTTGCCCAAAGCAGTCCGCTCTTGCTCCATCTTTCGAAGATCCGGCGATTCCGTCTTCATTTTCCGGAAAGAACGGATGGTCTGGTCAGCTTCATCCTTGGCAGCTTTCAGGATTCGGGCGGCCTCCGCGGAAGCATCCTGAAGGACACGCGTTTTCTCAGCAGAGACTTTCCTCTCATCCTCTGATAATTTTGCCATCCTCCGGTCAAAGGCTTCCCGATCGCTTAAGAGGCTGGCCTCCTTCTTCTCCAGGGCAGTTCTTCTCTCCTCAAGGTCGGTCAGAAGGTCTTCGAAAGACTGCGCTCTCTCTGTCATGCGGGATCTCGCATCGTCAATAATATCCGAAGTGAGACCAAGCTTTGTTGAGATTGCAAAGGCATTTGATTTCCCCGGTACACCAATCAGGAGACGATAAGTCGGGGACAGGGTTTCCACAGAGAACTCGCAGGCAGCATTTTCAACGCCTGGTGTCGCAAGAGCGTATTCCTTCAACTCACTGTAATGCGTCGTTGCCATGGTCTTGACTCCCTCGGTATGGAGCTTGGCCAGAATCGAGGTCGCAAGGGCCGCACCTTCCGCGGGATCCGTTCCGGCACAGAGCTCATCGAAAAGGACCAGCGCAGTATTCGGACTTTGTTCGACAGAGCGTAGGATCCGGATGATATTGACCATATGGCTGGAAAATGTCGACAGGGATTGCTCAATGGACTGTTCGTCACCGATGTCAGCATAGACATTGTGGAAGACGGACAAACGGCTGCCGGATGCTGCCGGAATATGGAGCCCTGCCTGGCCCATCAGGGTCAGAAGTCCGCAGGTCTTCAGGGAAACCGTCTTACCACCCGTGTTAGGACCCGTGACAATGAGCTGGTCAAATGTAAGACCAAGATTCAATTGGATCGGAACGACCTGATCCGGGTCCAGAAGAGGGTGCCTGGCGTCACGGAGATCAATCTGGCCGTCTTCGTTGAATTCCGGAGAAACTGCCTGCATTTCCTCGGCAAGCTTCCCCTTTGCAAAAATGAAATCCAACTCTGAAAGAAGCTTAAAATCGGTCTCGATTTCCGCCATATGTTCGAAGGCCATGGAAGAAAGTCTTGCCAGGATCTTCTCAATCTCCTTTTTCTCATCCAGCTCCAGCTCTTTTCTCTGATTATTCAGATTTACCACGGCCATTGGCTCTATGAAAAGGGTCTGGCCGGAAGAAGACTGGTCATGGACAATACCTGCGACCTGGGATTTGAACTCAGCTTTGACGGGAAGACAATAACGATTGTCCCGGATGGTCACGATGGCATCCTGGAGATAATCATGGGCGCTTCCGGTCAGCATACGGTTCATTTCGGAACGGATCTTTTCATCCAGACCGGTGAGAGAACGCCGTATCGTTCGAAGCTCCGGGGAAGCATCATCGGCAATGGTGTCTTCAGAAAGGATACAGCGATGGATCTCATCGTAGAGGGGGCGGACCGGGGAGAGGCCTTCGAAATAGGCAGAGAGAGAGTCACGCGCACTCTCATCTGACCCTGTGTCCCCGTAGCGGGCGGCAGCACCTGCTGCCGAGAGAAGGGAGGCGATCTGAAGGAGTTCTCCTGCATTCAGAGAACCGCCGATTTCCAGCCGCCTCTGGAAGGGAGTGACATCCGTGACTCCGCCAAAGGAGACAGAGCCTTTGCGGTAGATCCGCTGCAGGCTGTCCTCGGTCTCCTGCTGCCGGGCCTTAATCTTCTCGAGATTGGTGATTGGAGTCAGTTTCTGACAATAGGACTTGCCACGCTCGGTAGAAGCGAGGCTGGTCAGGCGGTCAATGATTTTATCAAATTCAAGTGTGTGATATACCTTTGGATTCATATGATTTTCCTATCAAACTTTCGATTGCATGGACAAAAATATTATAACATGAACACGCGAAAGAAAGGACGGATTGGGTTTACATTTTCAGATCAAAGTGGACAAGAGAACAGAAGGAGAAAGGATGGATTGGCTTTACATTTTCAGGTCATAGTGGACGAGAGAACAGAAGGGGAAAGGATGGATTGGGTTTACATTTTCAGGTCAAAGTGGATGAGAGAACAGAAGGGGAAAGGAAGGTGCTGGTCTATATTTTATAGACAGGGCCAGGGGATAAAAGTATAATGAAAGGGCTGAAAAAAGCTTAGAATTGGAGTCTATCATGGTATTTATTGAAGATCTGGCGGAAGGAAAAAAGGTTCAGAATAACATCTTTCTCGTCCGGAAGGTGACAAACGGAGTGACCAAGAAGGGTGCGCCCTATCAGTCTCTGCTCTTGCAGGATAAGACAGGCACCATCGAAGGGAAGATCTGGTCACCCAATGATCCGGCATTTGATGACGTCGAGGAAGGGGAATACGTCGAGCTGAGCGGGGATGTGACAACCTTTAACAATGCTTTGCAGCTTCGCCTGAATCAGGTAAGAAAGGCCCAGGAGGGGACCTATAAGGCATCGGACTATCTCCCTTCGACGGATAAGGATATTGAGGAAATGTATGGCGAACTGCTTCGTCTGGTGGATTCGGTCAAAACAGATTATTTGAAGGAACTTTTGGAAGGCTTCTTCAAAGATCCGGATTTCAAGAAACGTTTCTGTTTCCATTCGGCAGCCAAAAGCGTTCATCATGGCTATGTCGGGGGACTTTTGGAGCATACCCTTTCCGTGGCGCAGATCTGTAATTTCTATGCAAAGCATTATCCCATGCTGGACCGGGACCTTTTGATCACCGCAGCGCTTTGCCACGACATCGGGAAACTCGAAGAGATCTCTCCCTATCCCCAGAATGATTATACGGATGAGGGTCAGCTTGTCGGGCACATCGTGATCGGAGCCTGCATGCTGCGGGACAAGATTCGTGACATCCCCCACTTTCCGCATAAGAAGGCAGAGGAGCTGATCCACTGTATCCTCTCCCATCACGGCGAGCTGGAGTATGGCTCTCCGAAGAAACCGGCCTTACTTGAGGCAATTGCGCTATCCCAGGCGGACAATACCGATGCCAAGATGGAAACCATGAAGGAAGCATTAAAAAATACGGTTCCCGGAAACACCGAGTGGCAGGGCTATAACCGCTATATGGAGACCAATATCCGGAGGACTTCAGAGGAGATCTAGGAGAGTCTTACGAATCATAGAGATGTAAGGGAGAGCAGGAGAAGAGACCTTTCCTGCTTTTTCAATCAAAGGATCGGCCAGAAGGCCAGGATCCTAGTGAAGGAAAACGCATGCAGAAAAATGATGAGATCGAATTGGAAATCGAGGATCTGGGCATCCACGGGGAAGGGATCGGACATGCCATGGGAATGGCAGTCTTTGTCCCCGGGGCAATCCCGGGGGATCGGATCCGGGCAGGCATTACCAAGAAAAAGAAAAATTATGCCTATGCCCGTCTGATCTCCGTGGAGGAGCCGTCCGAAGATCGCGTCGTGCCAGTCTGCCCGATTGCCAGGCAGTGCGGCGGATGCCAGCTCCAGGAGATGGACTATGCTGCCCAGCTTCGCTGGAAGGAAAAGCATGTGCAAAATCTTCTGATTCGGGTTGGCGGTTTCCCGGAAAGCCGGATCCGGGAGATCTCTGAACCCATCATCGGAATGGAGGACCCCTGGCGCTTTCGAAATAAGGCCCAGTATCCGATCGGAAAAGACAAGCAGGGCAGGCCAATCGCCGGTTTCTATGCGCCGCATAGTCATCGTATTGTGCCTTGCACTGACTGCCGGATCGGAGCTTTGGAAAATCAGAAGATTCTGAAAGCCATTCTTTCCTGGATGCAGAAAAATCGCGTCCAGCCTTATGATGAGACCACCGGTCAGGGCCTGCTTCGCCATGTCCTGATCCGTCAGGCCATTCACACCAAAGAAACCATGGTTTGCCTGGTGACGAACGGAAACCGGATCCCGGCGGCAGAGTCCCTGCTTGAAGCTCTGCGTATGGCATCCCCTGATCTTGCTTCTCTGACATTAAATATAAACCGCGACAGAACCAATGTGATTCTCGGCCGGGAAACCAAGACCTTGTGGGGAGAGGATACCATCACGGATATGATCGGTGATATCGCATTTCGTATCTCGCCGCGATCCTTTTTCCAGGTGAATCCGCTTCAGATGGAGAAACTCTATGGAAAGGCACTCGAATATGCCGGCCTGACCGGAGAGGAGAATGTCTATGATCTCTATTGCGGGATCGGAAGCATTTCGCTTTTCCTGGCAAGAAATGCAGGTCACGTGACCGGAATTGAAATCATACCGGAGGCTATTCAGGACGCCAAGGAGAATGCCAGAAGAAATGGGATCAGTAATGCCGATTTCTATGCCGGAGCAACCGAGGATGTCCTGCCGAGGCTGATTGAGAAGGGGAAGTCCGATTTCGGAAAACTATCGGCGCAGGAGCAAGCCTTGGGGTCGGTCTATATTTCCGGCCGACCGGCCGATGTGATCGTGCTCGACCCGCCCAGGAAGGGATGCGAGCCCTCTGTCCTTATGACCATTCTGGCAGCGGCACCGGAACGAATCGTCTATGTGTCCTGCGACCCTGCAACACTTGCCCGGGATCTGAAGATCCTCTGTGCAGATGGGGCCTATGAGTTGAAGAAGGTCTGCCCGGTAGACCAGTTCGGGCACAGCGTGCATGTGGAGACCGTGGCTCTACTAACGAGGACAAATTGAAAAAGTGGCTATAAAGCCCGTGTTTAAGCCATTTCTGCGGCATCCGTCTTTCTGAGAAGAGAGGCGGGTGCCGCGTTTTCTTATAGAAAAAATGTAAAAGTTGGTCTGGCGTGACTGTGGGAAGGCTATTTGGATGAATTTTTGACTGGCGTGACTGTGGCTTTGCTATTTTCAAGGGTTGTGACTGTGGAAAGGCTATTTGAGAAGGAATAGAAAAAAGGCGATGCAGAATCTTCATCTGCACCGCCTCCTATCGTGTTAATCCTCTTTGAAGAATTCACTTTCCAGCTTCTTTATCCGCTTCCGATCGGAATAGATTGTGTTGCTGGGAAGATCCAGTATTTTATGAATTTCATTCACACTAAAACCTTCATCCTCGAGCAGCTTGATTTGAGCCAGTTTTTTCTGATGCTTCGCAAGAAAGTTAATAAGCTCGTCGTATAAAATACGCCCCATAGCTTCAGTGCTCGTGATGTCCTCTGTGGCAGGTTCCCAGTCGCTGTTCTTCTTCAGGTCTTCGATATAGGATGTCTGATTTGTCTCCATATCCTTCCCGGCATTTGGACAGCCGGTGCAGGATGCCCTGCGGCAGATGATCGGTGTTCCATGGGCACCTTCAACACGGCACTTATGTGAACGAAGATTACGCTTATCCTCTGACCAGTCAGGCCGCATCATCGCATTAAACAGTTCCTCAAGGACGGGTACCATGTAGCATTTGTACCGACGACTGCCTTTCCACCACATGCGGATAAGTTCTGGTACAAAGCTGTGTGCCGAGGTGTCAGCGGTCTCAATATCCATTGGATACATCCGGTATCCGTCAGGAGGTACGATTTCAACGCGTCCATCCTCATAGGTCTTAACTTCTACTGTTGCATAAACTCTTTCGTTGTCATAAAAATTTACTTGTTTGACTTCGATTGCCATCTTGGCTTCCTCGTTTCTTTCCGAAACGGGGAGCCGGTGATGACAGATTCAATTTTTCCTTCATTCAGGCCACCTAAGCGGGTTACCCCGTTTCTAATTGGCGGCCAGCTGTGCATGAAGCTGAACCAAATTTGTCTTGCTGCCTGCTCCATCCGGAGATGCACTCGTCTATCCGCGGTAGGGCGCACCGAGTGGAGCAGGGAATTACCTTGCCTTGGTCTGATCGTTAGCTGGACGATAGGACCGAAGGACTTTCGTATTCAGTTGTCAGTCGTAGTTCTCGATGTAGGCATAAAGCTCAGAGAATACTTCTTCGTAGTCGCCCGGATTCAGGTCGTAGATGCTTCTTGCACCGTGCTCCTTGAGAATGAAGCGAACAACTTCGCTTCCGCAGATACCGGCAACCTCGTCTGCTGTGTTTTCCAGATTGATCATCCAGTCTTCGTTTGACATGCTCTTGTCTCCTTTTGTCATGGAGGCTTGCTTACCCTATGAGCAATGTCCTCGTTTGCAGGTGCATCACCAAACGTTCGGGTCAGCCTTGATCAAGGGCTGTCGCTTGAGGACATCTTTATGATGCCAAAAAAGGAGCTTTGAACCCCGGACACAGCTATGTCCTATTTGGCTGGCTAAGAAGCGGCATAAGGTAACGGATGAGCTGCAAAACTATTTGAAAACGGGTATAAAAAGGCCGGACACATTTATGTCCGGGGTATTTTGAAAAGCTTATAGATATCAAAAAATATAATCAAATCGTGAATTGAAAAGTTAAATTCCGTATGCAGAACTAAATTCCATCGCACCTTAAAAACTGCATATTTTTTCAAATTTTTTTGAGGAATCTATGAGACAGCATGGTATAATGTGGCTACATTTCATCGAAGTCCCTTAAATCCAGGCACACCAAACAGGCCTCTGAAATTTCAGTATGACAGACTAAATTCCACAGGCCGGAAGTCGTTTTTAAAAGTTGGTATCCCCCGGTGACGGTCTTCTATGAAGTTATTACTTAAGCAGTGCAGGCGATAGCGTCACCTGATCTGCCGGTATCTCTTTTAGTTGCAGGGCCTCGAGGATCTCGGGGCCGTATTTTTTTAAGGCGAGATGATAGGGTGTATCTCCATCCAGCGCCGCTCTGGGCGCGGAGTTGATGTTGTTTACCGCTTTCCGTATGTGCCACTGCGTCAGGAACTCAAACACGGTCCCTTTGGGAAGGATCATGCGGAGCATGGTATGTACATTTTCAATGCCTGCCTTCTGATTGCTTCTCATCGGATCACAGTAGTAAATGCTGGTACGCTGCATACCGGAAGGGTCTGTCTCCAGATGAACCGGATCTCCGAACTCAACGCCCCGGTCTGTCAGGATCACGGGGAAGAGCGATTGGAAGTCATATGCGCCTCCAAGAGAGCCCTGAAGCCTTTCAAAAATGGCTTTGACAGCCCCTGGAGTCTTCCGATGGATCAGATAAGCCAGAAAGAGTTCCGTATCCGGGAAATAAAGCGTCAGGATGCATTTGTAAGACCCTTGAGCAGACACAACCGTATCCATCTCTCTAAAATCTGAAAGGGGCAGATCGAGCTTGAGGAAATCCTCATAGGTGCGTCCCTGGAAGACTTCACGGTTTACGATCTGTGACTTATGGCATTTCCTTGGCTTGAACTTTGTTTTCCTTTTCAGGTCGATGTTTCTACTGTCGAACAGTTCCATGTCAATGTAGCGGTATAAGGTTTTTACAGAGATGCCAAGCTCCGGATGATTTGTCAGGATCATGTAGGGAGACTGTCCCTGCTCAATAAGTGGACATATGATTTGATTCATCTTTTCCATCTGGCTTTTGGTCATGTTTACGCCGGCTCTTGATTCTGAACGGCGCTCCTCATACTTCCGCTGAGCGGCTTTGGCATTGTAGTCATACTTGCTGGATATCTGACATCGGTTTCGGCTCTTCGGGCATCCGTTGCACACATAGGGAGCCCTGTTCAGACGCCTGCATTTCTCCCTTTCAAAGCAGGAACAGACACTGTTGCATTTGCTGCAGGACCGACAGAATCTGTCACAGACGATGACCTTTTTACAAGCATTCTTCTTCCTGCAATCGAATCGATGAACGCAGAAGTTATAAGGGTTATCAAAGCTTCCTCTGTTCCAGCCATGCGGGATACGGTTCAGCCGGATCTCCTTTGAGATGGTCGATGGATCCTTGCAAAGATACTTGGAGATATCCAGAAAGGACAGCCCCTGATCCAGTGATTTTTCAATATAAAAACGGTCATCCAATGTCAGATGTTTCTGGTTGCCTGGGATTAATCTTGACATTATTCCTCCTTTACCGTCACCAGAGCAACGGAAGAAGGATAAATGAAAAATATGTGGTTTTCAAGGTTCTGGTATGAAAGATTAAATTCCACATGTGAAGGAGTTAATTCTATTTCTGTTTTATAAAGTGGAATTTAAATTTTCATTTTAGGGGCATTTTAGGCAAGGTTAAAAATGGTTGACAAGTCTATCGGATGTGTGTTATACTGCGCGACAGTTTGAGATTGGAAGGAGGCTTACGTGTGTTAATTTGTGTACGCTAATAAGCAATAAAAAGTAGAAGTACCTTTCCACATAATGGTGGGCTTTTTTTGCGTGCGTATGCAAAGGAACACGTAGGTTTGACACGAGCAGTCTTTGAACTGTATCGTGGTGTTTTTTCGTGCTTTGTTGTTATGCAGGCGTCTGCCCTCTCTGTGGGACAACGCCTGCTTTTTATTGCAGAAACAAAGGAACAATGCAATAAAAAAGGAGGTTCGCATTATGACCCAAAACAACAATTCATGGAGAAAAACTTATTTTACACTTCTTGCCGGACAAGCAATATCCTTTATTAGCAGCGGTATTTTGCAAATGGCCATTATCTTTTATTTGGTTGCGAAAACTAATTCTGCAATCATATTGACGGCGGCAACACTGATTGGATTTTTGCCGCAAGCCTGTTTAGGCCCGTTTGCAGGTGCTTTTGTTGACCGGCACAGCCGTAAAAGCGTAATGATTGGTGCGGATTTGATAATTGCCGCCGCTGGCGGTATTCTGGCGCTGGTGGCGTTTTACATGGAATTGCCCGTATGGTCTATTATGGTTGTCCTGTTAATCCGAAGTGCGGGAACTGCTTTTCATTCTCCAGCATTCAGCGCAGCAACACCTATGATTGTGCCAAAAGAGGAACTTACAAAATGCGCTGGTTACACGCAGACCATGCAAGCAGTAAGTGCGATTATCAGTCCAGCTGCCGCAGCGTTTTTATATGCTGTTTGGCCTCTTAATGCAATTATATTGTTAGATATTGTGGGTGCAATCCTTGCCTGTGTGACTGTTGCGATTTCGTCCATACCAACGCCTGAACTATGTCCAGAAACGAAAAGACAACAGTTTTTACAGGATATGAAAGAGGGGTATGTGGTATTAAAGCAAAACAGGGGCCTCTTTGCTCTGCTCTGGATTGGTGTAATTTATATGTTCTTTTATATGCCAATCAGTACGTTTTTTCCTCTCATCTGTATGTCATACTTCAAAGGAACACCGGCCCATGCCTCTGCCGCTGAAACTGCTTTTGCGGTTGGTATGCTGCTTGGCGGAGTCATTCTGAGCATTTGGGGCGGTTTTAAGAAACGGCGGTACACCATCGGTCTTTCCGTTCTCCTGATGGGCGTTAGCAATATGCTCTCCGGGCTTTTGCCGCCAGACGCATTTCTTGTCTTTGTTGTGTGCTGTACTGTTATGGGAATTTCCGCTCCATTTTACGGTGTGCAAAATGCGATTTTTCAAGAAACGGTCAAACCAGAATATCTGGGGAGAGTTTTTTCTCTACTGACAAGCGCCGCTTCCCTCGCCATGCCGTTTGGCCTTGTCATTTCCGGGCCTCTGGCGGAGCGGCTGGGAGTTGAGAAATGGTTTGTCATTTGCGGAATTGGCATTATCATCGTTGCGCTTGCCGTATTTTTACTACCCGGTTTGAGAGAGATTGACAATACGCAATAATCAACTGCACCTTTTTCTATTACTAAACAAAATGCCTGGATGGTGGTTCTGAAAAACCAGAACCGCCGTTCAGGCATTTTTTATCTTCGTCCTCTCTGCGGTTTTGGATTCTTCAGCAAGTCGGATTTTTCCGCAATCTTTTTCAGCCACTTCCGTTCTTCTACTGACAGCTTCCTAAAATTCAGCTTGAGCCGTTTGCAGATAAACGCCAAGTACGCTTGTTCCGTGTCGCTGTCCTGGCTGACGATTTCACCAGCAGTTTAATGAATGTTAAACCACATGTTTTTCCATAATGTGGCTTCGACTTCACGGATTAGATCGATACTCTTCTGGTCTCCCAAATCAGCAAGTCTCTCAACGTTGTCCCAGTACATGTCATCCAGCATGTCGATGAGGAAGAGGATAGTCGCGTTCTGGTGATAAAGTTCTTCGATTGTGTAACTAGTCATATTCTTATGACCTCCTTCTACCTCTATATATGCAGAAAGATGCGAGTTCCCCTAAAATTTATAAAAAATATTTAATCTGATTGAAAGGTGATTAGGCTAATGGCAGCAATGCCGCTAGCCTCTATTTTTTTGCCCATTTTTGATTCTTCTTGAAAATTGCTATGCCTCCAAACACAAAAATGCTGCCTTTGTGTCCGTATACGATTGCAGGAATAGTCCTGCCATAGTTACGAGGAGGACAGAGGCAGTATGGATAATGAAAAGAATAATGTTGTTGAGCTTGGATGCGGACACCTCCCGATTGATATGACACCGCCAGAGAGAACACTCGATGACTACCGCAATGATTATTGTTACCGTCTTGCGGTCAAACTTCTTGATGAACTCAGAGACAATGGAGATATTACCGACAAGGAATATGCCAAATGTGAGCATCACTTTCGTGCAAAATATATCCCGATTTATGCCGCTTTATTGCCGGATCTTCGTTGATATCATCGCCTATCAGAGCCAATATGTCACGTACAGAAAGGAGGCCGAGACAGTGGCAACGATAATTACGATCGATCCTTCGAAGAAGGACAATAAGAAAAAACTGAAGGTGGCTGCTTACTGCAGAGTTTCAACAGGCTCCGTTGAACAGGAAGAAAGCATGACGGCACAAAGGGAACACTACGAGGACTATATCAAAAGCAACCCCGCGTGGGAGTTCGCCGGACTTTATTACGACGAAGCAGTCAGCGGCACCTCGACTGAGAGAAGAGAGGCGCTGACAAAGATGCTTGAAGATGCACGGCAGGGCAAGATTGATTTTATTCTGACAAAAAGCATTTCAAGATTCAGTCGGAACAAGATCGACTGTCTGAATATGACACGGGAGCTTTCAGCCTGCGGTGTAGGAATCTACTTTGAAAAGGAGAACATCAACACACAGACGATGGGCAGCGAGTTCTTGCTGGCAGTCATGAGCAGCCTTGCAGAGAGCGAGTCGAGGAGCATTTCCACAAACGAAAAATGGGGAATCAGAGTCCGAATGAAGAGTGGCACCTATAAACAGGGGACCCCTCCTTATGGGTACGACATCGATGACGGGAAGTTGGTCGTCAATAAGGAGCAGGCAGAGATAGTAAGGATGGTCTTTTGCATGGCTCTTGACGGAATGGGATCCTATAAAATTGCCAAGAAGCTGAATGAACTCGGAATCAAGACCCCTAGAAATGGGAAAATGTGGAACGCATCTAACATACGAGGCATGCTTCATAATGAGCGGTATATCGGAGACACGCTCTACATGAAGACCTTCACGGATGAAGAATACAATCATCATTACAATCACGGTGAGGTAGAACAATACTATCTGAAGAATACGCATGAGCCGATCATCACCCGGGAGAATTTTGAAAAAGTACAGCACCTGATTGGGCAAAGGAAGAAGGAGAGAAAAATTCAGGATAGAACCGGCTTCTATCAATCTAATCATCTTTTTACTGGAAAAATGATATGCCTGCATTGTGGAGCTCACCTGAAGCATGTTGTGCGCAGCGGCAGAAAGAGTGGACTTTATGATGCATGGGCTTGTCCTACTCACATTCGAGATAAAGATAAGTGCCCGCTCAAGGTGCTAGAAGACAGTAAGATCCGAGCAGCGTTTACGACGATGATGAATAAGCTCATCTTTGCACGACGTCAGGTGCTGGAGCCCTACATTAAAAATCTTGAAAACCTCGATACAGAGAACGCGGATAAAGAAGTCGCTGAGATCGATGCTGCGTATTCGGCTCTCCTTAAGCAGCAGGCCGCCATTATGCAGCTTGCAGCTGATGGGGTGCTCGACCCTTCAACATGCCAGAAAGAGCTTGCCGACCTGAACGATAAGAAGAACGACCTCGGATCGAAAAAGGCATCGCTGACGATGGCCATTTCAAATAACTACAAATTCACTACCGAGGCGGGACGACTTCTCAGATACCTGAGAGACCACAACATCACGAGAGAGATGGACGAGAATGCATTTCTGGAGTTCGTTGATGAGATCGCCGTGTATTCGAGAAATATGATCGGGTTCCGGTTGAGCTGCGGACTCGAGCTGAAGGAGGAATTGAAATGAGATCAGTGCTTTATGGCTATCGGATCGAAAATGGAGAGCCGGTCATTGAGCCCAGAGAGGCCGATCGGGTGAGGGCTGCTTTTGCTTCATTCGCAAAGAATGGCAATTTAGCACAGGCACTTAGGGATTCGGGAATTCAAAAGAATCATCCATTCATGTCTCTTATGCTCAAGAATCCCAGATACAAAGGCGATGACTTCTATCCGGAAATCATTGATGGAAAGACCTTTGATGAGGTTCAGGCAAAACGGAAGAAGAAAAAGAGACCTGCAATCAGGACCACGGAGATTATGCCCGGGACCAAGTTTCGCTTTCTGGATTACAAGGACGATGAACTTCCGAAGGATCCAGTTGCGAGAGCAGCTTATGTATATGAAAGAATTGAGGTGAAGGAATAATGGCAAACGCACCAGAGGTTATCATCATTCCGGCCAGAAAGAAAATCGGGAACCGGGTGGTAAAGGAAAATGAGAAGAAGATTCACGTAGCAGCATACTGCCGGGTTTCCACGGATTCTGACGAACAGGAAGAAAGCTACGATGCCCAGGTTAAGCACTTTAAAGAGGAATTACAGAAGAATCCGGCATGGGTGTCGGCTGGGATTTATGCCGACGATGGGATCAGCGCCACAAACACCAAGAAGCGTGATCAGTTCAATCAGATGATTGATGACGCGATGGCTGGGAAGATTGATATGATCCGCACGAAATCGATCAGCCGATTCGCCAGAAATACGGTTGATTGCCTGCAGACGGTGCGGAAGCTCAGAACAAAGAACATCGGTATTTATTTCGAGAAGGAAGGTATCAATACTCTCGACGCAAATGGAGAGGTCCTTCTGACGATCCTTTCATCGCTGGCGCAGCAGGAGAGTGAATCCTTATCGCAGAACGTAAAGCTGGGATACCAGTACAGATTTCAACGGGGCAAAGTAAATGTGAACTACAATAGATTTCTAGGATATACAAAAGGTGAGGATGGAAAGCTGGAGATCGTACCTGAAGAGGCGGAAGTAGTGAAAAGAATTTATCGTGAGTATCTTGAGGGCGGAAGCACCATCAGCATTGCAAAAGGGCTCGAGCATGATGGTATTAAAACCGGGGACGGGAAAACAAAATGGTACGGAACAACTGTACAGAAAATCCTTTCCAACGAGAAGTACATAGGAGATGCGCTGCTCCAGAAAACCGTCACAATTGATACGCTGCAGAAGAAAAGAGTAAAGAACGTCGACCACTTGCCACAGTACTATGTCAAAGACGATCATCCCGCGATAATACCGAAGGAGCTGTTCTTCGAAGTCCAGGCTGAAATGACACGACGTTCTGAACTCCGCCGAGAAGGAAAGCTGAATGAGAAATATTGTAGCCATATTGCTATGAGTGGCAAGGTGATCTGCGGTGAATGCGGTGCGTCATTTCAGCGAACACACTGGATCCTGAAAGGGGAGAAAGTACTTGTGTGGAGATGCAGATCACGCCTGCAAAAGGGCAAAAAAAGCGGCTGTCATTCCAGAACGATAAGAGAAGCCGATCTTCAGAAAGCTGTCGTCAAAGCGGTACAGGATCTGATCCTTGATGAGGACAGAATATACAACGACATATGCTCGGATGTGCAGGAATTGACCACAGGAAACACGGATATTGTACTTGCCGACATCAATTCCAAACTGGCCGAGCTTCAGCAGCAGGTTCTTTCCCGGGTCAAGGCCGGAAAGAATACAACGGAGCTTGCTGAACAGATCCAGCAGCTCAGAGAAAGAAAAAACGAGATTGAGACCACAAAGTCGGAACGGAAGCGCGACGAAGAACGGGTTGCTGCTTTGCGGGAATCCGTCGAGAAAGCAAAGGATAAGGTGCTCGCCTATGATGAGCAGCTGGTGCGAAACTTCATAGAGGAGATCAGGGTCTTCCCTGCCAAGCTCACCATCATGGTGAAGGGTGAAGCAAAAGAGGACATCATAATTTAAGAATGAAAATATTTCATGCCGTCTCGGGATTCCGGGGCGGCTTTTCCTGTTGGCAAGATAATGCTACCATATTAAACTAACATTGGGCCTAAATGAGTCTATAGAAAATATCAGATGGTTATATTTGATAAACTTCCACGCAAAGAAGTGGGTCGGTAGTGAAAATCGGAATTGACCGAGCCCTTTAGAGCGAGGGATGCTTCTTGTCTGAAGGATAAGAAGATGGAGTCGCTAAAGAGTTTAACAAATCAGAATTTGTGGAGGAAAATTAAATGGATATTTGGGAAAGAATGTATGAAAAGGCGAAAGAGCAATACCATCCAGAGGAAGTATCTCCCTTTATATATGCGCATAATGTAGTTTGTGCAATAGAAGCTGAAAACGGAGATATCTATACGGGATTCTGCATTGAAAGCTGCTGCGGAGTGATGAATATTTGTGCCGATAGACTCGCCGCACTGAATATGTATGCTAACAGTGGTCAGACAAAAATGAAAAGATTTATGGCGTTCCGCGACAGTGCACCAAACGGAGGTGGGAGCGGTATGCCATGTGGCGCTTGTCAGGAATTCTTTTATCAATTAAATGAAGCGAACGAAGATATGGAAATCATGGTCGATTATGAAAAAAGAGAAACCGTAACATTAAAAGAACTTATGCCGAATTGGTGGGGAAAGGAACGTTACGCTGAGGCAAAGAGTAATTGACAACTTCCAGTTTGTCGCCTTGATTCCTTTAGATATGTTTCCTCATTTGATGCCTGAGTTTTAGATATGTTTCCGCAAACAGAGGCGAATTATTGACATGTTCCCGCAAACAGTCAGGCAGCGTGATTATATTTTCAACTGTCTCGGGGCACGTCGAGACAGTGGCTCTGCTAACAAGAACAAATTGAAAGAGGGCTGAAAAAGCCCGTGTTTAAGCCATTTCTGCGGCATCCGTCTTTCTGAGAAGAGAGGCTGGTGCCGCATTTTCTTATAGAAAAAATGTGAAAGTTGGTCTGGCGTGACTGTGGGAGGGCTTTTCTGTTTTTTACGAATTCCAAACATGATATACTAAGTAACGAAATTGTGCTGATGAGAAATGAATATAATTGCCACTGATTTCAAAGCCACTTGGAAGAAGACAAGATACGTATTCCAAGATATAAATCGGGATTTTTTTTGGGGGGGGGTTACAAATGGAAATCGTTTATAAAAAGCTAACTACCTCTGATCTGGAAGTATATATTCAAATGCGGATAGAGCAGTTGAGAGAAGAAGGGGCTAAAGAGGATATCGATTTGGCGCCGGCTCTGATGGATTATTACAGCAGACATATGGCAGACGGAACTTTTGTCTCATGGTTAGCATTTGATGGAGATACAATCATTGGAACCAGCGGTATGTCGTTTGTGGAAAAGCCTCCGTATTTTGGATGTCCTTCTGGCAGAATAGGGTTATTGTCAAGTATGTTTACGAATCCGGCATACAGACGGCGGGGTATTGCGAAAGAACTCCTTGATAGAGTTGTAAATGAGGCAAAATCATATGGCTGCGGCACAGTTCAGATTACAGCTTCTGAAATGGGTGTGAAGTTGTATACCGCATATGGCTTTGTGCATAATGATAACTTTATGCAGTATAAGCTGTAAACGGGAAGCTATATGCAAATTCCAGTTTGTAGTGATAGGTAAGCTAGAATTTATCGGAGAGGAACAGATGGATTACCAGAAAATAAATGCAGAAACTATTGATCGATGGGTAGAAGAAGGCTGGGAATGGGGACAACCGATCAGTCATGAGGAATACATCAAGGCCAGGCATGGTATCTGGGACGTGGTGTTGACCCCTACGAAAAAAGTACCTCATGAGTGGTTTGGCGACCTGACAGGGAAAAAAGTTCTTGGTCTGGCGAGTGGGGGTGGACAGCAAATGCCTGTTTTTGCTGCGCTTGGAGCAGATTGCACAGTCCTAGATTACTCTGTGAAACAGCTGGAAAGCGAGAGGTATGTTGCTGAGCGTGAAGGCTACGATATTCATATCATTCGCGGAGACATGACAAAGACACTACCATTTGAAGATGAGGCATTTGATTTGGTTTTCCATCCGGTATCAAACTGCTACGTAAAAGATGTAAAAGGAATCTGGAAAGAATGCTGGCGAGTTCTAAAAAAAGGCGGCCTTCTCTTATCCGGAGTCGATCATTATATCAATTATGTCGTTGATGAAAACGAGTGTGAGATTATCAATAGTTTGCCATTTGATCCAACGGAAAATGAAGATTATAGAAAACAACTCGAAAGAGATGATGCCGGGATGCAGTTTTCGCACACCCTCGAGGAACAGATTAATGGACAGCTTGAGGCGGGTTTTACTCTTATGAGCCTCTACGAGGACACGAATGGAGAAGGACGTCTGCATGATCTGAACATACCAACTTTTCTTGCGATGAGATCAAAAAAATCATAATTGATAACTCAAGTTTGTAGAGCCAAAGAAATCAGGATTTATCAGAGAATGAGGAATAGTTGAAATGGAGGCGCTATAATAACATGAAGATTGAAGGGAACCAGAAAGAACTGGATGCAATGGTAGAATTTCATAAGGGAAACCGTGTCGAGGGACTGAGACTGCAAGAAGAATTTGCAGCGGAATTTCGTAAGGAGTATAAAGACAAAGATCACTGTCCTTGCCTGAAAGCCTGTCGTTATCACGGAAACTGTAAGGAATGTGTAGCGATCCACAGAGCGCATCAGGAACATGTTCCTAATTGTATGCGACCATTGATTAATAAAAAATTGAAATTGATGTCAGAATTAACAGAGCATACCTTGGCAAATGAAATAGAAGCTCCACATGAGATTTTAAGAAAATAGGAAAGTCAAATTCCAGTTCAATGTGTATTGCAATGTCGCTGATATAATTGAAGGTAATGGAGCAACATCATATTTCTGACAAATTCCCGAACAGCATGTCCCTGCCTTGACCAATTTCCAGACAGCAAGAACCTACGTGATTATGTTTCTCACTGTCTCGTTGCATGTTGAGACAGTAGCATTGAAGTCAAGGATCGAGGAAAAATAGCCGCGAAAGCTTAAGTATACTGCGATTTTCGGACAATCGGAGAAATTTAACATCGGGCAGACCAAATGCTTCTCGGTAACTTATCGAAGGGCAAATTAGCTTAAAAAGTGTGAGAGTGCTTGATAATTTGACAGCCTTCGTTATAATAAAAGTAGGGAATACCCTACTTTCGTGGAAGGAGGCGAACATTATGGAAGCAATATTAGATAAGAGCACTTTTACGGATGATGCTAAGGTAATGTCGAAAGGACAGGTGACAATACCCAAAGATGTCAGAGAAGTTCTGGGCGTTGATAGTGGGGATCGTGTGACATTTGTGGTTGATCATGGAAAGGTTACTGTTGTGAACTCAGCTGTTTTTGCAATGAAATACTTGCAGGATCAGCTTAAAGGTGAAGCGGAAAAGCTGGGGCTTGAATCGGAGCAGGACGTTAACGATCTGATGAAGTCTATCAGAGATGAGGATTGAGGATGAAGGTATTTATTGATAGCAACGTCCTGTTCTCAGCCGCACTTTTTCCCGGAAGCACACCTGCAAGAGCTCTTTACAAGGCACTAACAGAACCCAATGATGCGATTGTATGCGAGATTAATATTGATGAACTGAAGAAAGTATTTAAGAGGAAAATGCCGGAAAAGATATCCGTGCTAAATACATTTCTGTCTATGCTAATGACAACAGTCACAATCGTAAAGGTTCCAGAATCAGAAATAGCAGATGAACAGAAAATCCGGGATGAAAAGGATCGTCCAATCTTCAGGGCGGCAGTTGCATCAGGAGCCGATGTGATTTTGACTGGAGATAAAGACTTTCTTGAGTCAGGAATTGCAGATCCGCGAATTGTTTCTCCGGGAGAGTTTCTGAAATAAGGTAAAAATCGTGTTGAGCATCGGTGATGAGCCGGTGCTTTTTTCATGACAATTTTCAGAAGATGATGAGCTATGGCAGATTGTATCAAGGGCATAACGATAGAGCCGGACGACGATATGATATACTAAGTAACGAAATTGTGCTGACGAGAAATGAATATAATAGCTACTGATTTCAAAGCCACTTGGAAGAAGACAAGATACGTATTCCAAGATATAAATCGAAAGTTAGAGGATTAGACATGAATCATTGTGGAACCTATACGATAGAAACGAAAAGGCTGTTGTTAAGAGAATTTATGGTCGAAGATGCAGAGGCCATGTTTCAGAATTGGGCATCAGACAAAGAGGTTACAAAGTTTCTGACATGGCCTGCTTATACCAGTTTGGATACCGCAATTCATATATTGAATGAATGGACTGCGTCCTATGAAAAGCCGGACTTTTATCAGTGGGCAATTGTGCCGAAAAATCTCAACGAACCGATTGGTTCAATATCTGTTGTATCAATCAATGAAAAAACGCAGATGGCAGAAATCGGTTACTGCATTGGCAGACCGTGGTGGAACCGTGGAATAACTTCGGAAGCGTTGAGTGCAGTAATTAATTTTATGTTCGATCAGGTCGGTGCGAATCGCGTCCAGGCAAAACACGATGTAAATAATCCTCATTCAGGACTGGTTATGAAAAAATGCGGAATGAAGTATGAAGGTACCCTAAGAAGCGCGGCTGTAAATAATCAGGGTGTCTGCGATGTGAGCATCTACGCATTATTAAAGTCAGATCGATAACTTCCAGTTTAATGTGTTTTGCAAAGTCGCTGATATCATTGAAGGTAATGGAGCAACATCATATTTCTGACAAATTCCCGAACAGATGTCCCCGCTTTGACCAATTTCCAGACAGCAAGAACCGATGTGATTATGTTCCTTACTGTCTCGGGGCACGTGAAGACGGTCTGTTTGATGTCAAAGGTCGAAGGAAAATAGCTGCGAAAGCCCGCTAATACTGCGTTTTCGGGCAGTCGGTCAAATTTGGCATCGGGCAGACAGAACGCTTCTCGGCAACTGATTTAAAGGCAAATCAGGTCAAATAGTGCGAGGGTTGAGTTGCTACGATAGATGTCACTATGTTGAGTTGCCGAGTTAGATGCTGGGGAGTTGTGGCTGCGAGATAGATGTTGGAAAAAGCTTCCACACTACCATCAGAGGCGACAAGATTTTTAAACAATATTGCATTCACGCATTGACAACTATGAATGTATTCGATATAATATGTACATCTCTCGGAGGTGAAAATCATGGGATTCAGAGAAGACGTCAAAAAAATAAAGGCGCTCACAGATGAAAACCGTCTTGCGATCATGCTTGCTCTCCAGCATGGGGAGAAGTGCGGATGTGATTTGCTGAGGGAACTGAATATCACACAGCCGACTCTTTCGCACCACATGAAAATTCTTGCAGACAGCGGCCTTGTTGATTACTACAAAGAGGGAAAATGGATGCATTACTCCATCTCCGCAGACGGGGTCAGGGAGTTCCGGGACATGATCGGTTCCTACGCAAGATGTGACTGCGAAGCGGACGAGAGCGTATCCTGCGGATGCAAGAAAAAGGAATAATCAATATCTTTCATTTACATAGGCAGTCCCTTGGGACTGCCTATATAAAGGTCATAAACATAGATGCATTTCAATATATAAAACTAATGGAGGCGAAGTCATGAGCAATCAAAGCAAAGGCATAAATACATTTCAGCGTTATCTTTCTGTGTGGGTACTGCTCTGCATGGCTATAGGAGTACTGATTGGGCATTTTATCCCGGCTATTCCTAATACGCTCGGTCGATTTCAGATTTCCGGAATTTCGATTCCTATCGCTGTTCTCATCTGGGTCATGATCTACCCTATGATGATGAAAGTAGATTTTCAGAGCGTAAAACAGATTGGGAAGAATCCAAAGGGACTTCTGGTCACATGGGTGACAAACTGGCTGATCAAGCCTTTCACTATGTATGGAATTGCTTACCTGTTTTTGTTTGTCGTATTCAAAGCCTTCATATCTCCGGGACTGGCAAAGGAGTATCTTGCCGGAGCTGTGCTTTTAGGAGCTGCTCCATGTACAGCGATGGTGTTTGTATGGAGTACGCTTACAAAAGGAAATCCTGCTTATACGGTCGTGCAGGTGGCCACCAATGACCTTATTATTCTGGTAGCATTTGTTCCGATTGTAAAATTCCTTTTGGGTGTTTCCAATGTGGTTGTTCCCTACAGTACTTTGTTCGTCAGCATTTTTCTGTTCGTTGTGATTCCGCTTGTGGGCGGCATCCTCACGCGGATAACAGTCACGAAGCAAAGAGGTGCGGATTACTTTGAGAGCACATTTGTCCACAAGTTCGACAATGCCACAACAATAGGTCTGCTGCTGACGCTGGTTATTATTTTCAGTTCACAGGCAGAGGTGATTCTGTCTAATCCGCTTCATATTGTGCTGATCGCGGTGCCGCTGACCATTCAGACATTTTTAATCTTCTTTATTGCTTACGGAGCATGTAAGCTGCTGAAATTACCGCACGATATTGCGGCTCCTGCCGGGATGATCGGCGCATCAAATTTCTTTGAACTTGCGGTAGCTGTGGCGATTGCACTCTTTGGCACGACAAGTCCCGCGGCTCTCGCCACCACTGTAGGCGTTCTGACGGAGGTGCCCGTCATGCTCTTGTTAGTGCGCATAGCAAATAAAACGAAAGCGAGTTTTGCGTAATGTGGACTTCTATTCAGGATCAGATCCTTTGGGTGAGGCTTGCCATGATGGCGATCAGAACTTTCCTTTGGAGCCCATCGTGTTGATGGCTTCCTCTTCAGAACGGTCTTTGTATATATTCGAATAGCCTGTCGCCTTCCTGTAGCATAAGAAAAGCACCTATCCGAGTAGGGACAGATGCTTTCCGATAGGGTGATCGATCAGTTGTTTTCATTTATACCTTCGAGAATCAAGTCCAGCATTTGTCTTGGTGTTACGACGAATGGCTTTGATGGGAAATGCTTGATATTTCCAGTTACAAGATAGGTGTCCTCGTCTTTTCTTGCCTCCATTGTGACTTCGTAGAACACACGGTCCTTTGGATCTGGAAGATCAATGTCAACAGGCTCTTCTGAAATGCTGACAGCATGTGCGTTTATTTCGTCCAAATTGTCCTGGACAATTTCTTCTGTCAGGTGGAACTTTGGCCGAAGCAGAACGGTTTGATATTCCTTCAGGATTTCCTTGTTCACCAGTAGTACGATGATGTCGTTGAAGGCAAGATCAATGATGCTTCCTGGTACGGATTTCCACTTAAGGGCGGCGGAAACCAGCACGTTCGTGTCAATGACAGCGTAATATTTCACAGGCGCCTCACTTTCGGGCTTCTGCGATTTCAGCATTGATTTCATCAAGCGTTATGTCTGAAATGCCGTTTTCTTCCGCGATCCGGCTGGCTCGCTTCATTGCCTCAATTCCTTTATTCACCGGTGCCTGTTTGAGGGTCATGCTGAATGGGATTCCCTTTTCACTGACCAGCCGGGACAGACACATCCTGAGATAGGAAGGCATATCCAACCCAAGCTGCTGAAGAATACTGGTGGCCTCGGCTCTTTCTGTTTCATCTGCACGAAACTGAATGAGTGTATTTGCCATACTATACACCTCCTTTTCTGAATTCATTATAGCATAAATATAATCAGATGAAAACATATGATTACAAAAATAGAATTCCTATGCTATCATAAACAGAAACTGCATTGTCAGTCCCAGAAGAGATCATTCAAAGTCTTATCCAGTGCCTTGCAGATACTGATGCAGAGTTGAATGGTAGGATTGTAATCTCCCTTTTCAACCGCATTGATGGTCTGGCGGCTAACCCCAACCAGATCCGCGAGCTGCTGCTGGGACAGGTCCTTGGCTGCTCGAGCTGATTTTAGCTTTAGATTCTTCATACGGATCTTCCTTTCTCTCGCAGCTTATTCTGCGTCTCTCTTATCGATGATAAGCTTAAGGCCCTGCATGCAGAGGAAAACGAGGAAGAAGGCTACCATTACAAAAGGAAGTCCACCATCGAAACTAATTCTACCATTCTCGATCACTTTTCCATCCAGGATCTTACTGATTGCCTGGGCAAGAAAGAAAACAACCAGCGCTCCCCAGCAGACGATCATGCCCTTATGTCTATGCTGGTTGTATCCCCAGTATGCATCCTTGAAGATGCAGTAGCCTGAAAGTACAAGTCCGGACAGGAAGAGAATCGCTACCAGAACCAGCCCCGGCTCGATATAGCGTTCTGCAATACCTTCAAAGAAGATTGCATATACAAATGTAAGTAAGCCTGCCGTAACATATGCGTATTTGTAACCACGTCCTCTGATGGCTGCCTGGCGCTCATCATAAGTAGCACCGCCCTGTCTCTTTCTCTTCAGCAACATCACAACTACCAGTAATACAAGTACTCCAAGGAAACCACTCATCAATCCAATTCTGTATGCATCCATAACGATTACCTCCATCTTTTCTTTCTATAAAACTTTTACTTAATATTGTTTACTGCTTTTCTCTCTTGTTCCGGCTAGTTCTCTTTATTGTCCTTTCTCTTTTAGTATTTCTCAATGCCTACAATAATTACGATTCCAGGCCCTGCAACCAGGCCGGCCCCAAGCTGATCACTTTATGTCGTTTGTTATTTACAAGATGTCACATTTATTTGACATCATTATAATATCTTGCTCATTACTTTTTGTCAACTATATTTTACATAAAATCTATAATGTCCTATGAATGTTGACGTGACAGATAATTCTCGGGTTGCTATTTACCGTCGGACATGGAAACTATAAGGCAAAATGGAACAGTCCATATAGCTTGCATTGCAATCAGCAAGACAGCAAATTACAATATATGAAGCAGGAGGTGCAATCATATGAAAGATTCAACAGTAAGCGCTCGTGTTGAAACCGATGTAAAAAATGAAGCAGAAGACATCCTGCAGAAGCTTGGAGTCCCTGTCTCTGTTGTCATTAACTCCCTGTACCGCCAGATCATTTATCGTCATGGCATTCCGTTCTCACTGACTGTTCCGTCAGAGCCAAGAACATTGGATGTGATGTCAGATGCGGAGCTTGACGCAAAACTTCAGCACAGCTATGCCCAATCGTCTGCAGGTAAAGTTTACAAACCAGTTCACGAAGGATCTGAAACTGGCGAAGAAACAGAACAAGAATCTGGACAAGCGGATTTATTGAAGGAGGAAGAATAAATGACAGACGAACAGTACGCACAGGCTGAGTCCTTCTGGACTCGAAAAGATGAAACCGAAAAGAAGCTAGATGCTGATACTCTGTATAGCTGGATAGACGAATTCTTATCATCTCATAAGGTTCTTGCCCTGGCGACTGCCACGAAGGATTTTATTCGCTGCACGCCGCTTGAGTACAGTTGGTATAACGGAGCACTTTGGATCTTCACCGAAGGCGGGCTTAAGTTCAAAGCCTTGAAGGAGAATAAGCATATCGCGGCAGCGGTCTTCGAGACGAGCGCTTCCTTTGGCGGACTTAAGTCACTGCAGATCGAAGGAACAGTGGAGTTAGTCGAGCTGTTCTCCGATGAATATAAGAATGTCGCGGAGTTCAGAAAGATACCGATGGAAGCATTGACGAAACTCAAAGAGCCTATGTGGCTTTTGAAGATCGTGCCGTCAGAGATCACCTGTCTGAATTCAGATTTCAAGAAAGACGGATTTGGCAGCAGGCAGATATGGAAGAAGTGCCATTCATGAATGAGTATGAACCGCCATTTCACTGGTAATTGCCCAAAGGATGCACTTTAGGACAGGAAAAGGGCTCCAACACTGTCATCATCGGCAACAGGGAGCACATTTTCCAGACTCAACCAGCGGTAGAGTTGCAGGAAATCAACTTATGGTTCGTGTAATAATACGATGATACCGGCTATGCTTGAGCCATGAAAGGAGGTGCCCGATATGGATCAAATGAAAATTGGAAAATTCATAGCATCCTGCAGGAAGGAACAGGGCATGACTCAGGCAGTCCTTGCCGGGAAGCTCGGAATCAGTGACCGGGCGATATCAAAATGGGAGACCGGAAAGTCTATGCCGGATTCCGGGATTATGCTGGATCTTTGTGAACTTCTGAAAATAACTGTCAATGAACTCCTGTCGGGCGAAAGAATTATGGCAGAAGCATATGACAAACGGGCAGAAGAAAACCTGCTGGCGATGAGGCGAGAGGTCGAAGAAAAGAACCGGCAAATGCTCAGGACAGAATACTGGATTGCGTTTCCAGCCGTCATTTATGGACTGGTCATGGTATTTGTGGCATCATTTATAGAGATGCCAGTCTGGCTGAGAATCGTACTAATCGTATTCGCTCTCGTGATGATATTTACGGTCGCTTTTATCGCTGTGGGAATTGAGCAAAAGGCCGGATACTATGAATGCCAGAATTGCCATCACAGATATGTTCCTACATACTGGCAGACAAATCTTGCTATGCATATGGGACGGACGAGATACATGAAATGCCCTAAATGCGGAAAACGCAGCTGGCAGAAGAAAGTGCTGACAAAAGAAGAATAAGACAGACCAAGGCTCCTCACTACTGATTAAATTCGGTGGAACGCGGACAGAAAAAACATCTCTGGAACTTCTGTACTTAAGATAAACGAATGTTCAATATCTGTCGGCTTCGATCGACCTGGTGTTATATTTGATTACTATCTTATGCCACTTACGTCCCAAGTGCGTAATTTCATGTTGAGCGGCAGGACTCAACGGGTTATACTTTAATTACGATTTTAAGACGATTACGGCCTAAGTGCGTAATATCAGGAGGCGCCGATGATACAACGTGATCTTTATCTTCAACAACTTGTTTCCTATATGTGGGATGGTCAGATCAAAGTTATTACCGGGATCCGGCGGTGCGGAAAGTCCGTTCTTTTATTCGAACTGTTTCGTGACTATCTGCTGTCACAGGGGACGAGCGCCGAGAACATCATTACAATCGAACTTGATAAACGCAAAGATGTAAAATACCGCAGCCCGATTGCTCTCAGCAGTATGGTCGAGGCAAAGATACAAAACAGCGCACAACAGTACTATCTCTTTATCGATGAAATTCAACTGTCTGTATCCGTTCCCGATCCGGATCTGCCCGGCGAAAAGGTAACAATCTATGACATGCTGAATGAGCTGCGAGGATACAAAAATCTTGATGTGTATGTCACAGGAAGCAATTCCAGGATGCTGTCAAGCGACATCGTGACAGAATTTCGCGGCCGCTCTTCGCAGATCCATGTATATCCTCTTTCTTTCAGGGAGTTCTTTGCCGCTGTGGGTGGAGATAAAAGAGATGCATTTGACCGCTATATGCTTTATGGCGGGATGCCATACCTTCTGAATCTGAAGGAAGACCGACAGCGAAAAGACTATTTAGCACAGCTTTTTAATGAGGTATATATCAAGGATATCATTGAGCGTGAGGGAATTGAACGCTCTGATGTACTTTCTGATATCCTGGACTTTCTTGCGTCATCTGTCAGTTCTCTGACAAATCCTACCAATATTGCAAACACACTGAACAGTACAAGAAGAGCGAATATCAGCCCTAAAACTGTTTCAAGTTACCTGGAATACCTGAAGAATGCCTTTCTGATCAGCGAAGCAAAGCGCTGGGATATCAAGGGGAAAAGATATTTTCAGTATCCGAACAAATATTATTACACAGATATCGGACTCCGTAATGCGCGAGTTAATTTCCGGCAATTTGATCCTGGTCATATCATGGAAAACATCCTGTACAATGAACTGATTATGCGGGGATATTCTGTTGATGTTGGAGTCGTCCTCGACAGGCGAAAAGATCAGAAGGTGCAAAAGGAAATTGATTTTGTTGTCAATCAGGGAGACAAAAAGGCATATATCCAATCCGCCTATGAAATGTCTCACACAGAAAAGACAACCAGTGAACTGGACTCTCTGCGACTGACGAATGATTTCTTTGAGAAAATCGTTATGCGTCGGGATATTCCGGCGTCATTTACGGATGAAAACGGTATTCGTCATATCAATGTACTGGATTTCCTGCTTGGTAAAGAAACGATCTTCTGATACATAAGATAATCGGCACATGGTAGGATGAATCTTCCGGATGAGGTCGTGAGCATGGCAGCGGATCTGGATAGATTCAGTGATGCGAGGAGAAATTTATTATGGCAGTGAGAAAAGCAGATGAATCAGACAGATTGTTTGTAGTTGAAGTAGGTATGGAGAACCGTGCACCGGAGGAGATCGCTAAAGATGCGGCTTTTCAAATCAGTGCATTGTTCGACAGGCTTATAGAAGAGCAGCAGAAAAAAGATGATCAAGACATTGTATAACAAGTTGCAGGATGTACAGAAAGTTCTGATTTTTTGCATATCATAAAGACTGCCCTATGCCGGAATGTGCTCAAATTGATCTTTTCGTCTTTTCCGTTTTCAGGGAAAGCAGTATTGGTATCTTACCTTTTGCGCCCTTGTCAGACGCTGAAGATTTCAAATCGTACTGCATGCAGGTGTATTCTTCCGCTCTCCGCATCAGGCGGAAAGGAAAAGTATGTATAGTTTAGAAACTGCAGGTTTTGCAGGACGCCTGAAAACACTCCTGAAACAGGCCGAAGGGCCTTCTCACATTGACAAGCATTGCAATTCAGAGTAAACTACGAACATAGGTGCGAAACTTTAAAAAAATTTCAATTTCGGAAGTGTCAGTATGAAATATATTGAAAGACCAGAATACATGCAGCGGCTTCTTGATCTTATGGGGACCCCGGATATCAAGATCATTACCGGAGTGCGCCGCAGCGGCAAGTCTGAATTGATGAAAGCTTATATCCGCAGAATCAGCGAGATGCAGCCAGAGGCCAATATTATCTTTGTGGATTTCTTTGATCTGAAATACGAAGGATTAAAGGAATATCATGCTCTGTATGATTACATTGAAAGCCATTATGCTGCCGGAAAACAGAACTATGTATTCGTGGATGAAGTGCAGCTGTGCGATAGATTTGAGCTTGCGATCAACAGCCTGCATTCTTCCCGGAAATATGATCTCTATATCACCGGTTCCAACGCGTTCCTTCTAGGCTCCGATCTGACGACGCTGTTTACAGGGCGCTATATTGAGATCCATGTTTTCCCGTTCAGCTTTGCGGAATTCTGCCGCTACTATGCAGAGGAACAGGACAAAGCAAAGCTCTTTGATGAATATGTGATCAAGGGCGGTCTGGCGGGCTCCTATGAATACCGTACGGAGAGAGATCGGACAAACTATATCAGAGACGTTTACGATACGATCATCAACCGGGATCTGGTCACGAAATATCATCTGCCGGACACAACGATGCTGGAGCATCTGGCAGAGTTCATGATGGATAATGTATCTAATCTGACATCCCCCAACAATATCAGTGATATACTGACGGCAAATGCGGTTGCAACCAATCATAAGACTGTCGGAAACTATATTAAATATCTGTGCGATGCGTATGTTTTCTATGGAGTACGCCGATATGACATTCGCGGAAAGAAATATCTGAAGACTTCTGTGAAATACTATCTGAGCGATACCGGCATACGCTTTGCCAGACTTGGCAGACGGAATCTTGATTATGGTCGTATGTATGAAAATATTGTCTGCATCGAACTGATGCGGCGTGGCTTCGAGGTTTACGTTGGAAAGCTGTATCAGAAAGAAGTGGATTTTGTTGCAGTCCGCGGCGATGAAAAGATGTATATCCAGGTAAGTGACGATATATCACGGCCGGAGACCTTTGAACGTGAGTATGATCCCCTGCTTAAGATCAAAGATGCGTATCCCAAGCTTATTCTGGCGAATACCAGGCATGAGACCTATGACTATGAAGGCATCAGGATTCATAATTTATCAGATTGGCTGCTGAAGCATGAGTAAAGGCTTTAGGAGAGCGGCGGAATGAAGAATCAATCACACAAATGAGCGAAGAACAAGAATTCCGGTTTGTCAAACTGAAAACTTCATAGCTGATGGTACATATCAGTCTTTCACATCCAGTGAGAGGCTGGTTTGTTCTCATTGTCGAGGTGCTGCAGCTTTAGCAGAATCAATGCAAAGTTATATGACAGCCATTGGATATCAAGATTTGTTCCAGCAAATGTTCTGTCGTTCTTGTATTCAGGGTATCTGAAATATTCTGAATTATTGCCTTCAATATTGTTGCAGTATGAGTGGCAGAAACTGTCAACATACTCCATGTAGGAAACATCAGATAAGTGGTAAGTTTGAAACAAGATATCTGCCAAGTATCCTAAGTCATGGTTTTTCTTAAAGACCGCATGCTGTTTCTTCAGTAAATACTTGAATCCTGTTTCGATAGATTGTCTTCCAACATATGCTGTGACAATTGATTGTGGCAGACTTTCAGTCAAGATTCGAAAGGCTTCAATGTTCTCATACCAGTATTGTTGCCATAAGCGTTGGCATAAGCGTTGCTCTGCTTGATCATTTGTATGAGTCTTTGTGCCATCAGTCCTTCTTGCTTCTCCAATAGAGAAGGGCACTGGTGCAGGGGTTGCTTCACCACAAGAATCAGGTACCTTTTTTCCCTGATCTGATGCTGTGTGAAAGATTGGGTGTTTACCATAAAGGCGGTGGCAAGCATAAAATGCCCCATCTAATTGAAGAATGTCCTGATAATTTTGCCCAGAATCCTTTATCATCTTGAAAATGTCAGACATGATTACTTTTCTCCTTTCTTACAGAAGACGACATAGTCCTGGTATTCTTTACAGGCTTCTTCAATGGGCTGAGCATCTTTCATTAAGACGGGAGCTTTGATATCACGTAATTCAATGTGCTGCTCAGTTGTAATGTCTTTCATAATCTCTTCATATATGAGAGGCACGTCCTGATAGTATTCCATATGAAAGATGTCTTCATAACGGAATCGCAGCAGCCAGAAACTGTTGATTGAGTTGTTGAATAATATTTTACTGTCGATCTGTAGTTCGATGTGATGGTTTTTATCAACCATTTCTGCCATAGGAGCAAAGGATTTATCTTTAGGGATTTCTTTACCATTCACTGCCAGGCTGTCAATGATCAGATTGAATGCTGGTTTATTTGTGCTGATCATCAAGAAGTGTGGGATCTTTGACAAGCAACCTTTTCCATCGATTTGAATAAACGCGGATGTTGATAGCCTCTTGTTTTCCAGAATGGTTAATATTCTATCACCATTCGTATCTGAGGCATTCATAACATCAAAGGACAGAACTGGCATATTGGCTATGCGGCGTTCTTCACGCTCTTCTTTATGCTGTTCTTCAATTGTCATAACAACACCAGAAAGAGTCATGATGCCGCCGATAAAGCCTCCCAGAAAACTCATCCATTGATCAGAGATGCCGTTCTTCGTACATAGATCCAGGACCATAATAAAACCAATTGCTGCTGCAGTCAGCAGTACTAATTTCCAATATTTCTTTATCATGTTCGCAATATAGTACAAGTGACGAAATAATTCAATGCCTGGTTAGCTTTTGGAATCTTAAAAAAGCCCTTTTGATTTTGGGTGAAAATCTAGTTATAATATAAAAACAACGTGTGGCGTTTCAACTGCGTAAATCCGGTTGGAAATCCGCACGTTTTTTTATATGACGAAGAGGAGGTAAAGCGAAATGAAACGAGTCAGTCAGATGGTTCTGTTATGGTCAAAATCATTAAGCAGTACAACACAAGTCCCGTTGGCGATTATCCGGACGGAAAAAGAATATCGTTACGACACAGTTAAGCGTGTAGCCATTGGCGTAAATCCAGCTGATGGTTACACGCTATTTTAAGGGCTGAGCGTATCGTTAGAGAGTATGGTGAGCGTGAAGAAAGTCCTGAACAGCGTTTGAAGGAAAAAGATATACGCAGGGCTGCGTATCATCGTTTTTATACAGATATGAAATGGGGACATGCTCAAAACTATCATATATGCCTCGACAGTGGTGAACTTGGTATCGATAGGTGTGTGGAGTTGATCGTCCAATTATATTAGAAAAGCAGAAAATAGGAAGTAGAATAAAAAGGCTCCTCACTACCGGCAAATGCTTCGGCGGCGGGGAGCCTTGTTTTATGCTTTGATTTCAATGGTGACTCGGATTTGAAGGCGATGCCATCGTGGTCCTGCTTGTACATCAGGACTTTATCATTTGTGGCTTATACTGAAACAGGCCGAAGGGCCTTCTCACATTGACAAGCAGAACAATTCAGAGCAAACTGCGGACACAGGTGCGAAACTTTAAAAAATTTCAATTTCGGAAGTGGCAGTATGAAATAGTCCGCGGCGATGAAAAGATGTATATCCAGGTAAGTGACGATATATCACGGCCTGAAGTGAGAGACTGATTTTTTATGCTCAAGGACAGAGTGTTCGCTAAATTAATTTCAAAATAGTACTTGACTTGGAGTTAACTCCAAGGAGTATAGTGCAGCTATAGAATACAGAGCAAGCGGTACACTGTAAAGAAGGTGATGACGATGACGATAAAAGAAGTTTGCGAAAAATTCAACCTTTCTCCGGACACGTTGCGCTACTATGAGCGCGCAGGTGTCATTCCGGAAGTCAGAAGAACCAAAGGTGGCATCAGAGATTATTCTGATGATGATCTGAAATGGGTAGAGAATGCTGTCTGTATGAGAAATGCCGGGGTTCCGGTAGAAATGCTGATTGAGTATGTAAAGCTTTTTCAGCAGGGTGATTCTACGATCGCAGCAAGACGAGATCTTTTGATGGAAGCGCGTGCGGAGTTACAGAAGAATTTAGACAAGTATCAGGCCACTATGGACAGGCTTAACTACAAGATCTCCCGATACGAGGAAGCGGTGAAAACCGGTGTCCTCAACTGGGATGCCGAAGATAATAAGAAGGATTCCTGAAGCAAATAAGAGTGATTCGAAGGAGAAAAACATGCAGAATTTTGATTATTGCACACCGACAAGACTGATTTTTGGAAAGGGGGTAGTGGAACAGCTGTCCGAAGTAATGCGCCAATATGGGAAAAGAATTCTTCTGACCTACGGCGGCGGAAGTATCAAGAAGATTGGCCTTTATGATAAGGTAAAGACGCTTCTCAGTGATTTTGAAATTGTGGAGCTGTCAGGAATTCAGCCGAATCCCAAGTATGATCCGAGTGTCCTGGACGGCGTAAAGCTTTGCAAGGAGCATGATGTGGATGTGATCCTGTCGGTTGGCGGAGGCAGCGTACTCGACTGCTCGAAGGCAATCGCAGCTGGAGCGAAGTATGACGGGGATCCGTGGGATCTGATTTCCTATAAAGTAAAGGCACAGGCAGCCCTCCCGATTGTAGATATTATTACGCTTGCCGCTACGGGAAGTGAGTATGACTGCGGCGGAGTGATTTCCAGAACCGAGACAAACGATAAGATCGGCTATGTGGATCCGCTGCTTTATCCAGCAGTTTCCTTCCTTGATCCGACTTACACATTTACGGTATCCAGGAAACAGACGGCTGCTGGCTGCGCAGATGCGATGAATCACATTATGGAGCAGTATTTCTGCGAGGATTCCACACTTCTGAACGATGGATTTATGGAAGCGGCGCTTAAGAGCCTTATGGTGAATGCAAAGAAGTGTCTGGAGAATCCAAAAGACTATACGGCAAGAGCGGAAATGATGCTTGATTGCACCTATGGATGCAACGGGATCTATTCGCTTGGGAACAGTGAGTCCGGCTGGCCCTGCCACGGCATGGAGCATGCGCTCTCGGCATATTATGACATTACGCATGGGGAAGGACTTGCGATCATTACCCCGAGGTGGATGAAGCATATCTTAAGCGAGAAGACTGTAGATCGGTTTGTCAAATACGGTGTCAATGTCTTTGGAATTGATCCGAATCTGGATCGGTTTGACATCGCAAATCGGGCGATTGAAGAAACATACCAGTTCTTCGCATCGATCGGTATCCCGATGCATCTTAAGGAAGTTGGCATTGATGAAAGCCGCATTGATGAGATGGCACATCATGTAGCAGAAAATGAAGGACTTGAAAACGCATGGGCACCGCTTCAGGAAAAGGATATTGCAGACATTTTCAGAGCATCCTTATGAATGACAAGAAAACTTACTGATGAGGCAGATCCTGATTAGAAGAAATTGAAGAGGAGAAACAAAAGCATGGATGGTAAGATTGTTCAGACGGCGGGAAGAGACAGACTGGGAGAATTTGCTCCGGAGTTTGCCCATTTCAATGATGATGTGTTGTTTGGAGAGAACTGGAATAATCCGGATCTTGATCTGAAAACCCGGTGCATTATCACAGTAGTTGCACTGGTGTCATCCGGCATTACAGATTCGTCACTGACGTATCATCTTCAAAATGCTAAGGAACACGATGTGACGAAAAGTGAAATTGCCGCGATCTTGACGCATGTGGCTTTTTATGCGGGATGGCCGAAAGCCTGGGCTGCGTTTAATCAGGCGAAGGAAGTCTGGAAAGAAGAAGCTCCTGCAGAGGCAGGGGAGAAGGAAAAATATCAGAAGTCCCTATTCTTCCCGATTGGTGAACCCAATGATGCTTATGCCTCTTATTTTTCAGGCAGAAGTTTTCTGGCACCGGTTTCCACCGAACAGATCCCGGTGTTCAACGTGACCTTTGAGCCGGGCTGTCAGAACAACTGGCATATCCATCATGCCAAAAGTGGCGGCGGACAGATGCTGATCTGTGTCGGTGGCAGGGGTTATTACCAGGAATGGGGTAAAGAACCCGTGGAGATGACACCCGGTACCGTGATCAACATTCCGGCAAATGTAAAGCACTGGCATGGCGCAGCAGAAGACAGCTGGTTCTCGCATCTGGCGATAGAAGTTCCGGGTGAAGAAACATCCACAGAATGGCTGGAAGCATCGAAATAATACAGAACAAATAAAAGTAATCAATAACGATATAGGAGTGATACCGGGAAACTGGTATCACTCTTTTTAATTTTCCGAAGGAACGCGCAGCCATCTCCGCAGGAGAAGAAAGCGAATACCAGTCTGATGATTTAAGATTTGCAAATGCCAATTTTATTGTTGTTGGTATGCACCATAATTGCTATACTGACAATATCCCAATAAGCACATGGTTGAAGTGCATGCTTGAGCGTACAATCTGTTAATTCATGATGGAGATAAGACAATGGCTGTGAGTTATAACAAACTTTGGAAAATGTTAATTGATAAAGGCATGAAGCGGACGGAACTTCGAGATGCTGTTGATATGAGTACAAATACGCTGGCGAAGCTGGGAAAGAACAACTACATCTCTCTGGAGATTCTGGATAGAATTTGCACTTATCTTGAATGTGACATCGGTGATGTGATGGAGTTTGTTCCTAATAAATAATCTAATGGCAATGGTGAAAGCTAGAGTAGCGGAAATCAAGAGAAAGGCTCAATAAGTAATTACTTAGGAGGATAATAATGGCAGAGAAGTCCAGCGCCAATATTGGCTTTGAAAAACAAATATGGGATGCCGCATGTGTACTGTGGGGGCATATTCCAGCAGCGGAATACAGAAAGGTAATCATCGGACTGATTTTTCTGCGCTATATTTCAGCAGCGTTTGATGCTCAGTATAAAAAGCTCATTTCAGACGGTGACGGGTTTGAAAATGATCCGGATGCATATCTGATGGACAATATCTTTTTTGTGCCGAAGGAAGCTCGCTGGGAAACAATTGCATCGTCGGCACACACTCCTGAGATTGGTACGGTGATCGATACAGCGATGCGTGCCATTGAAGATGACAACAAGAGTCTTAAAGGTGTTCTTCCAAAGAATTACGCTTCACCAGATTTGGATAAGAAGGTTCTCGGTGATGTCGTCGATATCTTTACGAACAACATTGACATGTCAGACACGAAGGCGAGCGAGGATTTACTAGGTCGTACCTATGAATACTGCATTGCACAGTTTGCCGAGAAGGAAGGTGTCGGTGGAGGTGAATTTTACACGCCATCCAGTATCGTTAAAACATTGGTTGCGATTCTGAAGCCAGAGGCGAACTCCCGCGTCTATGATTGTTGCTGTGGGAGCGGTGGAATGTTTGTACAGAGTGAGCGATTTGCCGAGGGACACAGCCACAACCGCGGCGTGATTTCCGTGTATGGTCAGGAGGCGAATCCGGACACATGGAAGATGGCGAAGATGAATATGGCGATTCGTGGCATTGACGCAGACCTCGGACCGTACAATGCAGATACTTTCACGAATGATCTGCACCCGACACTCAAGGCAGATTATATTCTCGCGAATCCACCGTTTAACTATCATCCTTGGGGGCAAGAGCAGCTGAAGGATGACAAGCGATGGAAATATGGTCTTCCGCCTGCCGGAAACGCCAACTATGCATGGATTCAGCATATGATCTTTCACCTTGCCCCGAATGGGAAAATTGGCTTAGTTCTGGCAAACGGAGCACTTTCAACTCAGTCCAGCGGCGAGGGAGAGATCCGAAAGAACATTATCAATGATGATCTGATTGAAGGCATTGTTGCTATGCCAACGCAACTTTTCTATAGCGTCACTATTCCGGTCACACTCTGGTTTATCACGAAGAACAAGAAACAGAAGGGCAAGACAGTCTTCATTGATGCCCGCAAGATGGGCCACATGGTCGATCGCAAGCACCGCGACTTCACCGACGAGGATATCCAGAAGTTGGCGGACACCTTCTCAGCTTTCCAGAACGGAACGCTCGAGGACGTGAAGGGCTTCTGTGCTGTTGCGACCACGCAGGACATTGCGAAGCAGGACTATATTCTGACTCCGGGACGGTATGTCGGTATCGAGGAGCAGGAGGATGACGGTGAGCCGTTCGAGGAGAAAATGGATCGCCTAACTTCTGAGCTCTCCGAGATGTTCAAAAAGTCGCATGAACTCGAGGATGAGATCAGAAAGAAGCTGGGGGCGATTGGATATGAGCTTTGATGAAAATACATTGTATAACATAAAGACCTCACTTTCCGGAACAAGATGCCCTCTGTTCGATTTGGCTATTTGGAAAAATGGTCTTGCTTTCAAAAAAATCGACTTTTCGAAAGAAGGGGTACCGGTAATAAAAATCGCCGAGCTTAACAATGGTATAGGATCGAATACCTCCTTTACAAAGGGTGATTATGGTGAAGAAGTACGCTTGCACCAAGGAGATCTGCTCTTTTCGTGGTCTGGTAACCCTCAGACATCTATAGATGTGTATAAATATCAGCTGGATGACGGCTGGTTGAACCAGCACATTTTCAAGGTAACAGCTAATGAAACGATGGTTTCAAAAGACTTTTTGTTCTATTTACTTAAGTATTTGAAACCGCATTTTACGCAGATAGCAACAAATAAGCAAACGACTGGACTCGGCCATGTTACGATTGCAGACTTAAAGCGTATGAGTGTAGTGGTTCCAGAGAAGATTATTCAGGATAGGATCGTAGCTGTTGTAAAAACAATTGATGACAAACTTGAGGTGAATAATGAGATAAACAAGAATTTTTTATATGTGGCTTAGAGATCGATGTCGGAGACGTCGATCTCGCCGGACATTAGCCTTGGAAGTAGAGTATCTCGAAGGGTGGCTAACCTATTGTTTTCGGCTCTCAGATTTCTAATTTGAGCAAAAAATGGCTGGATCACTGAATCGAAAGATTTGAGCTCAATTATATCCGGTATCAGTACCGGAACCTTGTTTAGGTTAGCTTGACTGATCTTAGGCTGTACTGCTCCTGTGACAATGAATTTTACATTGGTCAAACTGAAGAGAAGATACAGAAGCTCTACCGTAAAGCCACACTTACCGGTGATGATATGTGCGTGATTATTAACCCAGAATTTGCCTTCAACATATTGGAGGATAGGGAACCCTTTAACATCTATGACTGTTCCGTCTTCGCCAAGAAGAAGGTAGATGCCGTCAAAAAGGTAACGATCAACATAGTCCATCACTGAGGTAGCCCCATAATAAGGATAGATTTTGTCGAGTTTTTCACGCTCACGGCTTGATAGCGGGATGCGTTTTGAATCATGAAGCTCAATTATTTCCGAAACGGTGCCAATATGCCAACCGTCAGGAATCTTTCCATAAAAAGGTGAAAGATCAATATATCTATCTTTGTAAAGAGCTTGCGCTTGCTCAAGTAAATTCTTGTTTATACCACGAATACTAAAGGAGTAGAACTATTGGAGAATAATGATAAGGGACAAATAATAATATATCAATCTGTAGATGGACAGACAAATATTGATGTTCTTCTTGAAGATGAGACTGTTTGGCTTACGCAACAGCAGATGTCGGAGTTGTTTCAAACCTCAAGAACAAATGTTGTTGAACATATAAAGCACATTTATGAAGAAGGTGAACTGGAGGAGGTCTCAACCTGTCGGAATTTCCGACAGGTTAGAGAAGAAGGTAATAGAACTGTTTCCAGGATGATGCCGTTTTATAACCTGGACATGATCATCTCTCTTGGATACAGAGTCAAATCGCGAGTTGCAACGCAGTTCAGGCGTTGGGCGACGGCTATTCTGAAAGAATATATGGTAAAAGGTTTTGCCTTGGATGATGAGAGGTTGAAGGGCAATGGCGGCGGTGAATACTGGAAAGAATTACTGGATCGGATTCGTGATATCCGATCCAGTGAGAAAGTACTGTATCGACAGGTGCTTGATCTCTATGCTACAAGTGTAGATTATGATCCCAAGAGCAGCGAGTCAATTGCATTCTTTAAGATGGTTCAGAATAAACTACATTATGCTGTTCATAGACATACTGCAGCAGAGATAATCTATGAACGGGCTGATGCTGATAAACCGTTTATGGGGTTAAAGTCATTCAAGGGAGATTTTCCTGTGAAATCTGATATTGGCATTGCAAAGAATTATCTGGATGAAAACGAGCTGAAGATACTCAACAATCTGGTTTCTGGATATTTTGATTTTGCTGAAATTCAGGCAATGCGGCATAATCCGATGCACATGAGTGACTATGTACAACAATTAGATAACGTTCTTGGAAGTACAGGTGAACAGGTACTGCAAGGATCAGGCAAGATTAGTCACAAACAGGCGATGGAAAAAGCAGAAGCGGAGTATCGTAAATATCAGGTACAAACACTTTCTCCTGTAGAAGAAGCGTATTTGGATACGATAAAAACACTTGAGAAAGAAACAAAGAAAAAGAAGAAGTAATCGAATGCCTACTCCCACAACGGCGGGAGAAACAAACCAACGGAACTGCCGTTGATGTCGTTCTCTGGAAAATCAATGGAAGGAGAAACGACAAAATGAAGGAATCTTTTAAGCAGGAAGTAATGCGGCGGATGCTGCCGCATCTGGACAATGCGCAGGCAGAGGCACTGGAGCAGGTGCTTGAATCCGTGTTGTGCAAGTATTTGGAGGATAAATCGGACAAAGACGAGATTAGCAGTCAGGAACTGCTGCAGAAGTTTCTGGAGGCAAAGCGTATAGAGGGATGCTCCGAGAAGACGCTAACCTACTATCAGAACACGATTAACCGCATGCTGACACAGATTGGAAATGAGGTGATGCACATTACGACGGAAGACCTGAGATCATACTTGACTGATTATCAGAAACAAAATGATCTCAGTCGGGTTACAATCGATAATGTGCGTCGGATTCTCTCCAGCTTCTTCTCTTGGCTAGAAGATGAGGAGTATCTCATCAAGAGCCCGATCCGTCGGATTCACAAGGTGAAGACGACGAGCAGCATCAAAGACACTTATTCTGATGAGGACTTGGAGAAGATGCGCGACAGCTGCGAGGAGAAACGGGATCTCGCGCTCATTGATATGCTGGCATCGACTGGTATGCGTGTCGGTGAGTTGGTGCATTTGAACCAGTCGGACATTGATTTCAACGAGCGAGAATGCAAGGTTCTCGGCAAGGGAAACAAGGAACGAATCGTGTATTTCGATGCAAGAACGAAAATACACTTGCAGGAGTACGTGGATAGCCGAAATGATGACTGTGAGGCGCTGTTCGTTACACTGAGAGCTCCACACTCTCGGCTAACTATCGGGGGAGTGGAGTCGAGAGTCCGAGAAATCGGCAAACGTCTGAATATAGACAAGGTGCATCCGCATAAGTTCCGCCGGACACTTGCTACGAAGGCAATTGACAAGGGAATGCCGATCGAGCAGCTTCAGCAGCTTCTCGGCCATAAACGAATAGATACAACGCTTCAGTATGCGATGGTGAAGCAGAGCAACGTGAAGCTGGCGCATAAGAAATATATAGGATAGGAAGAAAAATGATGGAGACATGGAGAACTATAAGATTAGGAAGTGCTTGTACGACTAATTCGGCCACTTATTCTCCGAAGGAGAAATGGGAGTTTGTCAATTATTTGGACACTGGCAATATTACAAATAACCGCATCGATTCTATTCAGTACATTGACGTTGAATCAGAAAAACTGCCAAGCCGAGCACGCAGAAAAGTGAAAACTAATAGCATCGTCTACTCGACTGTACGTCCTCGTCAAAGGCATTTTGGGATAATAAAATCTCAACCAGATAATTTCCTTGTGTCTACGGGTTTTGCAGTTATTGATGTAAAACCAGAGATTCTAGATGCAGATTATCTTTATTATGTGCTGACTCAAGACTCGATAGTCGAGAAATTACACGCTATTGCTGAACAGAGCACATCAGCTTATCCATCGATCAAATCTTCAGACATAGAGGATTTGGAAATTGAAGTCCCTGATTTAGCAACTCAAAAGAAAATTGCAGGCATCTTAGGAGAACTGGATAGAAAGGCGAAGCAGAATGCTGAAATAAACAAGAATTTACAGACGCAAGCTCAATCCATTTATACACATATGATCATCGATGAAGCTGATGAATCGTGTGGCAGCGGCGTGCTGTCCGATATTGCCACAATCACTATGGGGCAATCTCCCAAGGGAGATACCTATAACGAAGATGGCATTGGCACTGTCTTTTTCCAAGGCCGAGCTGAATTTGGCTTCCGTTTCCCTACGCGAAGGCTATATACAACAGATCCAAAGCGCATGGCTCAGAATAATGATGTTCTTATGAGCGTCAGGGCACCCGTTGGAGATCTCAATGTCGCATATGAAGATTGCTGTATCGGTCGCGGACTCGGAGCTATTCATTCCAAGGATAACCACCAATCTTTCGTGCTCTACACGATGTTTGCCCTTCGCGATCAGCTTGATGTATTCAACGGAGAGGGCACTGTTTTCGGTTCAATCAATCGTGATGCCTTAAAATCTATGCCAGTTAGTATTCCATCTCGTGAGGTTGTTGATAAATTCGAGAGCATTGTTTCTCCAATGGATGCTGAAATCAAGAACAACTATGTGGAAAGCTGTCACTTACAAGCCATCCGAGATAGCTTGCTTCCACGCCTGATGTCCGGCGAATTGGACGTTTCCGACCTGGACCTCTAAGCCGCATATAAATTCTTGTTTTTTAGCGTTAGTAACTGTGTCATAAGGGAGGAGGTAAGCTTATGATCTTTATAACCAATTTTAACAATTCACGAGATTTGATGGAAATAAAACAGCAATACGATGATTATAAAGGTACAAATATCAACTTCTTGCTTGATGACTTTGCTATTGGGCATACGCGATGGTCAGTTCCTAAAAAAGCAACCCCTGGAGATATTGTTGTTTTTATGTGTGCTAAAGAAGCTAGACATAACCTTGGTATGGCAGTATCAAGTGTTCCGGACAGTTATGGAACCGATTTTATTAACTTTGTAGAAAATCAGAAGAATTTATATAGAAAGTATAGTGGACAACTTCTAGGCTATGGAATTGTTTCGTCGATGCCTGAGAATGATGGCAAATGGTGGATGGCGGATATAGATGGTCTATTGCAATTTCACAATACTGTACCTATCGATGATTTTAATAACTTTATTTTCGTTAGTAGGACGAGCTCAATAACATATCTTAATGATGAACAATGGGATCGGTTGAAATGGATCATTAGCCAAAGAAATCATGACATTTTTCCGGAGGCAGTTCCTCCAGAGAAATCGATTCTTGAGGACGAGTTTAACAAAGCGGTCAAAAAAGCATCAGAAAAGCCAATTGATGAACTACGAATAATCGCCGAAAAAAAGAAATCTGATATGTAATGACCTTTGTCAAGAGGCAACTTAACAAGAATCACCACAAACTTATTCTTTTGTAACCGAAGGCATCATGAAAGAGCTTTAGGGTATCAGTTCCCGGCATTGGCCAC